>JAJZIF010000399.1 GCA_021810735.1 Acidobacteriota bacterium | reverse complement strand
GTGCGTTGCGTCGAGCGCGACAACCTGTTCGCGAATCTGGCGATACGGAAAATGGCACGCCCCGTAGAGCAGCGTGGTTACAATTTCGATCTCGATCGATTCCTGCTCGCCGTGGTTGCCGCCCAGATGATTTTCCACCAGGTCGACCAGCGGCGCAGCCTCGATCGGAGCCTGCCACATCAACTCCCGTGCCGCCTGCTCCAAATCGGCGCGGGTTTTCTGGATGTACTCAACCGGCGCGGCATATTTCACCAATGTGGGAGCGACCGCAACATCGCGCAACAGCAACTCCGCGGCACGTTCGCCCAGCGCCGGATTGGCAACGGCAATGTCGCGCTGCAAGGCTTCCAGGGCCGCGCGTTGCACGTTCCAGCAAGGAGTCGCGGCAGCCTCGCGCAATTTTTCTCCCAGCCGTCGGACCTCGGCATGGGGTTGCGACAGCAGCCGCGAGACCTGTGTCTCCAGGGTGCGAGCGTTCACAATCTCGCCCAGAGACGTGTTCGCAGCCAGCGGCAGAAGATACCGCGCACCATCGAAGGCGCGCGCGCGCAGGGTACGCTCATATGCCTCCTGCTTCGTTTCCGTGGGCTTCGGAACCTGGGCCCGCAGCAACTCGACCGCGCCGCGGGAAATTTCGTCGTACTTTGCAAACAGCTTTTCCACGGCTTCGGTATAGAGCCGCCGCGCCTCCACGTCCGTACCGAATGCCGGCAGATACCAGCCGCTTTTCTTGAAATCCTGATAGCGTGTCGAGCGCTCCTGCCCATCCCACCGCTGCTCATCCACCAGCACAATCGCCGCCAGCAGCGACAACCGTTCCACGGCGAAAGCAATGTGGGCCAGGTCGGCAATGGAGCGGTGTCCATACTGGAAATAAAATGTGTTCAGGAACTGCTCGGCCCGCTGCGCATTCAACTCGCGCAGAGACTGCTTCATGGAAAGCGCGGAGCGGGAATATTTCGCCATCGCATACGCCAGCACCTCGGGGTCTGCGCCATGAATGGCATAAATTTCCGTAGTGTTGGAATCGGAGTCCAGGGAGGGAGGGATTGGGTCTTCGGGAGGCATATGCTTTCGTGACAATCTGCTCGTTTCAGGATGTTGACATTCAGAGTACAGCAGGCGAATCCCTGCGTGTCATAAAAGAGAGAACGCCAAGCTTTTGATACTGGCCAGACCGAAAAGCAGGTACCATGCGGTGTGGTGGCTGGTCGGCTGTCTTTGGACGCCAACTGCGGCACGTGCGTAGCATAGTTGAAAGAGCGTATGGGCGAAGTCCTTACAATGATTGCGGACCGGCCGTGGGCGCTGCCAAAACGGCCCTGGGTCATGACGCAACGGTGGCACAGCCTGCTGTTTGCGCACTGGCCCGTGGCTGCGGAAGAAATTGCCCCCCTGCTGCCGCCCGGCCTGGTCGTCGACGGCTTTGCCGGAACCGGCTGGATCGGCATTGTGCCCTTCACCATGGACCGAATCCGTTTCCGCGGCCTGGGCAGCGTTCCAGGAGCGCGCCGCTTCGCCGAACTGAATCTCCGCACCTATGTACGGGACGAACGTACCGGCACGCCAGGAGTTTATTTTTTCTCGCTCGACGCGGCAAACCCGGCGGCGGTTTTGGCTGCGCGCCTGTGGTTTCATCTGCCCTACTATTGGGCGAAGATGCGCGTTGAGGAACGGGACGGCGGCTGGGTCCATTATGAAAGCACACGCCTCCTGGCCCACCATCCCGTCCACTTCCGCGCCACGTATCGCGGGCTGGGCCCGCAAACCTCCGGACGAAGCGCCCGCGACACCATCGAGTATTTCCTGACCGAGCGCTATTGCCTGTTCACGCATGACCGCGACGGCCAGTTGCTGCAGGGCAACATCCATCACGCGCCCTGGCCGCTGGAAGCTGCCGAAGCGAACATTGAGGTCAACGATCTCCCGCTGGCGCACGGCATCCGCCTGCCCGACATCCCCCCGGTGCTGCACTTCGCCCGCGAGCAGAGGGTCTATATCTGGCAACTGGAGCCCGCTCTGGTCCTTGCGTAAGTTGAATTGGAATTCCTTCCAATTTGTATCGCTATCGATACAAATCAAAAGCACACACGTGATGTATCATGAAATCCATGAAAGCCGTCAGGCGCGCCCATATCCTGCTGCCGCAGGAGCTTGTCGGGGAGATCGACGAGATCGTCGGTTCCAGAAAACGCAGCGCATTTCTGGTGGAAACGGCGCGAGCGGAGATTCGCCGCCGCAAGCTGCTCCATTTCCTGGAATCCGACGAGCCGGCATGGAAAGACAAAGACCATCCTGAGCTTGCAAAAGGCCCGGCTGCCTGGGTACGCAACCTGCGGCAGGAGGGACAAACACGCTCCGCGGCCATCGAACGGCCCGCGCGGCAACCGAACCCGCGCGCGGGCAAGAAGAAATGAAGCTGCTCCTCGACACGACGATTTTGATCGATGCGCTGCGCCATCGAACCGGACGCCGCGAACTATTGGCGGACACGCTTCATCAGGGTCACACGTTAGCGACCACGGCCATCAACCTGGCGGAGATTTATGCTGGGATGAGGCCAGCGGAAGAAGCCAGGACCAAAATGTTTCTCGATGGACTGGAGTGTTATCCAGTGACAGCGGCCATCGCGCGCCGGGCCGGAAGACTGAAGTGGGAGTGGTCGCGGAAAGGCCGGACGCTGGCCCTGGACGATATGCTGATCGCGGCCGCAGCCCTGGAACATGGCCTGACACTGATGACGGATAATCGGATGGATTTTCCTCTGGATGAACTCAACCTATATTCCCTGCCGTAAAGTGCCTGGCATTCGCCCGAGCATGGCTGAACAATTTTCCAACAGGAGTGGACCCTATGATTTCTTTGAATGACCGAGTTGCGCTGGTTACCGGCGCATCGCAGGGCATTGGCCGCGCCTGCGCCGTGGCACTGGCCAAGGCGGGAGCGCGCGTCGCGCTCGCCGCGCGCAATGCTGCGAAACTGGCGGAGGTTGCCGCGGAAATTGAGGCAGCCGGCGGCCACGCGACACCGTTCGAAATGGACCTGGCCAGCGAAGACTCCATCAAGACCGTCACCAAGGCGGTCATTGCGCACTACGGAAAAATAGAAATTCTGGTCAACAATGGCGGCATCACCCGCGACAATCTGATGCTGCGGATGAAGCTCGCCGACTGGAACGCCGTATTGAACACCAATCTGACTGGCGCATTCCTGCTGACACAGGCCGTCTCCTCCAGCATGTTGAAGGCGCGCTGGGGACGCATTATCAACATCGCCAGCGTGGTGGGAGAGACGGGACAAGCGGGACAGGCAAACTATGCCGCCAGCAAAGCCGGGCTGATCGGCTTGACCATGTCCCTGGCGCGCGAACTGGCCTCCCGCAACATCACCGTCAACGCTGTCGCTCCCGGCTATATTTCGACGCCAATGACCGATGTCCTAAACGATCAACAACGTAGCGCCATGCTGACGCAGATTCCGCTGGACCGCGCCGGAACACCGGAAGACGTGGCCCACGCCGTCGTCTTCCTCGCCTCGGACCAGGCCGGCTATATTACCGGCCATGTTCTCGACGTAAATGGCGGCATGCACATGGGTTGAAAACGCTGCCGTTTTGATCCGGATCGCCGCGCCTTCCTACCTTGCGGGATCGTTTTCTTGAGCGCATACTCGGCGTATTGTTGTTGTGTGGAAGCATCCGGTGATCCTGCTCGCCTTCCACATAACCCATCATTTCTTCCCCGGCAAGGATGTGTCAGGATGAAATCCATTCGTTGGTTCTTGCTATCCTCTTTCTTATTTTTCTGGCTCCTCAGCCTATCTCGTTTCGTCGCGCAGTCTCGATCGAGTCACAACGTAGTTGGCCCGGAAAACGTGAGCTTCGCCAGCGGCGCCGAAACCGTCCACGCCGTACTGTATCGGCCCAGTGGCGCCGGACCGTTTCCCGCGATCATCGTCATCCACGAATGGTGGGGGTTGAATGACTGGGTCAAGCAACAGGCGCGGATGTTTACCGAACACGGCTATGTCACCCTCGCCGTGGACCTTTATCGCGGCCAGGTCGCGACCGACCCGGAAATGGCCCATGAGTTGATGCGCGCCCTTCCCCAGGACCGCGGCATCCGCTATCTGACGTCTGCCATTGCCTATATAAGAACGCTTCCCTACGTGGACCCGAACCGCCTGGGCGCGGTCGGCTGGTGTATGGGCGGCAGCTTCGCGATGCAGCTTGCCATCGCCGCGCCATCGCTCCGCGCTGTGGCCATCAACTATGGAGCGCCGGACAC
>JAJZIF010000398.1 GCA_021810735.1 Acidobacteriota bacterium | reverse complement strand
CAGATGGACGTCCTTGGCGACGGTGATGAACTGCACTGTGTGCGGAGAGGAGTCGAGCGACCACGCTGTTTCCTTTGTTGCGCGCTGAAAGTCCAGCGGCAGCGGTGGTCCTTGGGTCCAGGTCCCGGAGATGGAATTGCCGTCCGCACTGAGCTTGCCATGGTAGCTGCCGTGGATCGGATCGATTGAAAATTTTAGCATTGAACCTTGCAGGGTGATCGAAGTGACGGCCATACCGTCCGGCCCCTGATCGATGCTGTACATCATTGCGTTCCAGCCGCTTTTATCCGACTTCGAGATTTTCAGGACAACCCGAAGTCCTTTGTCCGCATGGAGCGTTCCTTGCCAGTTCCCGGCGATGTCTTGGGCGCAGAGCGCGCTCCCCGATAGCGTAGCAAGCACAATGAGCCATAGCAGAATCTTCTTCATGTGCGAATCTCCTGGAGAACTTGTCCCATTTCATCGCTTTAATCTCGTGGGATCGGAAGCAATACCGCGCCATCATAGCAGTCCTTCGCATGGCCTGTATTCCTCGGAACCGAGATCATCGTGGAGGCGAAGGCCGTCTGAAACGAAGAAGGTGAAAGGAAACATGGGTAATCCCATATCTACCCGCGTTTTTTGTGAAGGCCTCCCGCAGTGCGCTGGCCATACAATGGAAAACGAACGCTCCTGATACCTTTCGATGAAACTATTTCTCCTCCCGGTTGCGAGTGGCTTGCTCGTTCTGTTGTGCGGATGCCCGGCGCAGCAGCCGGGCGCGCCCCTGGGCGCATCCCCGCATGCGACGGCGCCTACGCTCAATAGCGCGAACACGCCGGTCGCGGTCGAGAAGAACTCGGAACCGGCGTCCCCGCCAAGTTCCGCCACAGGCCACGCACAGCAGGATCAGGCCCTCATCGCGGCCTCCAGGCAGGCCTATGACAGCGGCATTGCCCTGTATCAGTCGGCGCAGTATCAGGCGGCGCGCGCGGACTTCGACCGCGCTGTCGATATCTTTCTTACCAGTGGACGCGACCTGAAGAGCGATCCAACTCTGGACGATGCATTCGAGAAGACGGTCGATTCCATCAACTCGCTCGAACTCGACGCGCTGCAGCAGAGCAATGGTTTCAGTGAACAGGACCAGACTCCCGTCGGCGTGGCCAACGATGTCACTTTCCCGGTTGACCCCAACCTGTTGGCCAAGGCCCAGGCGGACCTGAAATCCACCCGTTCCGACCTTCCCCTGGTGGTGAACGACTACGTTGCGGGATATATCAATTACTTCACCAACACGCAGAAGGGGCACAACACGATTGCAAACTCCCTGGCGCGCGAGGGGCAATATCGCGCCATGGTAGAGAAAATTCTGGCCGATGCGGGCGTGCCGAAAGACCTGATTTATCTCGCCATCGCGGAATCGGGCTTTCGACCCACCGCCGTCAACTCGCGCAGCGGGGCTGGCGGGATGTGGCAGTTTATGCCCTATGGCGATTACGGTTTGGTGCGCAACGCCTGGGTCGATGAGCGCTTCGATCCGGGAAAATCCACCATCGCCTATGCCCGCTACATCAAAGAGCTGCATGAGCAATTCGGCGATTGGTATCTGGCCATGGCCGCCTACGACTGGGGGGCGGGCAAAGTGCAGCGCGCCGTGCAACGTACCGGGTACGCCGATTTCTGGGAGCTGTACCAGCGCAATGTTCTGCCCGCCGAAACCAAAAATTACGTGCCGATCATCCTGGCCGCCGCCATCATGGCGAAAAATCCCACCCAGTACGGGCTCTCCGATCTCACCACGGATCCGCCGTTGCGTACCGACACGGTGACCACCGATTCCAGCATCAGTCTGTACCTGGTGGCGGACATGGTCGGTACCACGGTGGACGAGATCCAGAAGTTGAATCCCAGCCTGCTCCAGATGAGCACTCCCCGCGACTTCTCCTATGATCTGCGCCTGCCCGTGGGAACGGCGCCGCTGTTTCAGCAGCGGCTCGCGTTAATTCCAGAAGACCATCGCGATGCCTGGCGCTTTCACATCGCGACTGCGGATGACACTCTCGCCTCGATCGCCCAGACATTCCATGTCACGACCCGAGCGCTGGTAGCGGCCAATCATTTGCGCACGGATGACGCCCTGAATGCTGGCGAATCTCTGGTGGTGCCTACTGCGCCGCCGCCGATAAAGTCTGCCCGTCGGCGCTATCGGGCACGACGCGGCGACACGATGGTGACACTGGCGGACCGTTTTGGCGTGACGACCGGCCAGTTGCGCCGCTGGAATCATCTTCGCGGCAATCATGTTCCTGCCGGACGATTGCTCTATGTTTCCGAGCCGGTCAGGACGCGCTCTGTCTCCAGACGGCGGCGCCATGCCGGGACGACTGCCGGAGCACATTCCCGCAGCCGCTCGTCGACGGCCTCTCGCCGCAAACCTGCTGCCGGTTCCAGCCACGCGACCGCGCATTCAACGGCTGCTTCCTCCCATCACCGCAAAAAGAAAACCAATTGAACCGTCCCGCGCTCTGCTAAAAGTCATGGGTCGGCGAAACTTCGTGCTTGTGTTTCCGGTGAAGTCGTAGCATCCTTATGCTGGTACGCAATAGATGCACTCCTGCGGCTCCATCGTCAAAGATGTAAGATACGGTGAAGAGTTGAAGCAGGGAATGGGGAGACGAGGATGATCGACGATCAATTGAAGCGAATGTCCGACGATAATGAGTACGAGGCCGAGGCGGCTGAACTTGGCGAGGATGCCAATGACAGCTTTGAAGAGGAAGAAGAAGTAACGATTTCCATCACCTCGGACGACGATGAAGATCGTCTCGATTTGGAAGACGAATCAGTCACCGTTCTGTCGAGAGCCATAGCCGAACCCCCGCAGCCTGTCGCTCCTCCGGCGGCGAAACCGGCAAAGAAGACGACGCCGGCGAAGAAGTCGGCCGGCAAGAGCGCGGCGGCCAGGCCCGCGGCCAAGAAGGCCAGTCTGAAGAAACCCGCGAAGAAAGCGGCTGTGAAGAAGTCGCCGGCAAAGAAAGCTGCGAAGAAGGCAGCGAAAAAAGTTTCGGCCAAACCGGCCGTAAAGAAGTCCGCAAAGAAAGCGGCCAAGAAGCACAGCAGTTCAAAACCATCAAGGGAGAATCAATTGGCAGTTAAAAAGGCAGCGAAAAAGGCAGTAAAGAAGGCTCCAGCCAAGAAGGCTGTGGCAAAGAAAGCACCCGCGAAGAAGGCTCCGGCCAAGAAAGCGGCAAAAAAGAAGTAAGGCAACGCAAGGCAAGCAAAAATGCCCGGCAAATTCGCCGGGCATTTTTGCGCCTGAAGAATGTCTCAGGAGAGGCCGTTGCGGAGTCGAAGCGGGGAGTGAAATGCGGTCTAAAAATATGGTTGCCTTGGCAACGAATTACGCTCAATTGGTTGCTAAGGCAACCAATTGCTCTCTCGCCTTTTTCGGGCATCAGAATCCAAGAAATTGTCGGCGTTCTGAAGTCTCCTCCGCGATCAAAATCCAGCTATCCCGAGTGCTTGTTCTCGACCGGCTGATAATAGCGTTGCTCCGGCGCGGCGCAGCCCTGGCAGAACTGCTTTCCATCGCGCACTACATATCTGCCGAAATTGACGCCTTCCCCGCAGACGGCGCAAATGGCGCGCTCGCCTTTGTAGCCCGGAAATTCCCTTGGATCGAGCTGGACACGCACCCACTCCTCGGCAAACAGAACTTCTTCCGGCAGCTCGCGATAGGCCAGCATTTGTTGCTGGTTCTTGTTCTCCAGCTCCGGGTGCAGTTGGCGGGCGGCTTCTTTTGAGGATTCCCGCGCGGAGATGCGGACGGCGCGACCGCTCTCGAGATCCACGAAGGTGGCGGCCATTTTCCCCCAGTCGCGGAACTTCAATGCGCGCTTGCCCAGCCGGCAACCGGTGACGACCCCGATCGCATCGGTGGCGCAGCGGTCGATTTCCACGAATGTTACCAATCGTTTGCGCTCTTTTCCCCGTGGGTCCATGATGCCTAGACGGGCGCATCCCAGCATGGCCATTCGCACGCCCAGCACCTGTCCGGCGCAAAGGTGTCCGTGGGCGATTTCCGCTTCCTTCAGCAGTTCGTCCAGATTTTGCATACATTTTCGAGTATGCACGGATTCAATGAAAAAATCTGCCGACGCTTTCCTCCGCCCCGCAACCGTCCCGTTATTGTTCGTCCGGGGATTCTCCCTCTTCCACCAACGCGGATGCCAGGCCGAAGATGCGATAGCTGACGGCGTCGCTGTTGGCGGGGTGGAAGACAACCTGGAGCGGCTGGCGCTGCCATGTGGCCGGAGCAC
>JAJZIF010000397.1 GCA_021810735.1 Acidobacteriota bacterium | reverse complement strand
CCTACTGGTTGGCTGTGGCAGTCGGGTAATAACCCTGCTCGGCAAGCACCGTCACATTGGGCAGCAGAACTCGAACCTCAATCTTGCGGAACCGGCTGTCGAGCGTGGAAATATGGCTGTTATAGCCCAAGGTATATTGGTTGCGAACCTGACTGGCAATCCGCGCGAAGCTCGCCTCGATCGCGTTGCGTGACATCTCTGCATCCAGCACGCCGCCTGTGGCCAGGGTATATTTTGGCAGTAAATTGTCGGCCATCTGCCAGGGAATGTGGAAGCGATCGAGGAAGCCCAATACCGGCATGGCAGACTCGCCGACCAGTGTTCCATCCACAGCAATCTGGTTCGTCAGCAGGTAGCGGACAACTTCTCCGAAAGAAGCCGTGCTTCCTTGGTTCTTGCCATCGCTGATGACATAGATGATTTTTCTGCGCCCCCTGCCCCGTTGCGCCAAGTCGGTCGCCGCGCGAAGAATCGCATCGTTCAGCACATAGCTTTCCTTGGGAAGGATGCCGACAAAGTTGCCTTGACCCAGCGGTGATGTATTCGGATCCACCATTTGGCCATTGATCATGGGTCCCTCCGCCAGCGGGCCGGTATCGGTGGGAACTTCCATGTAACGGCCGGGAGACTTGACCCGATCCAGCGTGGCCGTCAGCCGATCGCTCTGCGCCCCGGTAAAGCCAGTCGCCTGGTTGACATGGGTGGCGTAGGTGTAGACCGCGACCTCGTCATACGGCGCGAATGCGCCCTGGAATGCGCCCAGCGCTTCGTTTACCAGCTTCATCGTGTCGGCGGGCAGGTTCTGGTCGATCACGAAAGCTACCGACAGCGGAAATGGATCCTCCGTAAAGAACGTGAGCCGCTGTTGAACGCCGTCTTCGTAGATTTGGAAGTCGTGGTACGTCAGGCCAGGGATCAGCGCGCCGTGCGAGTCGGTCACCGTGACTGGAACAAGAACAAAATTCACCCGCGTCCGGAGGGTGTACGTGGCCACCGATGGCCCTTGGCCCTGCGCCGGCATCACTGGAGCTGGAACATTGGTCGGCGCGGCTTGCGTCTGTGCCGGGGGCGTGGCGGTCTGGTCCGCCCCCGTCGTGGTTCCGGCGGAGGAACTGTTCGGACCCGGCACAGCGCCTTCTCCCGGCCTCACGTCATGCAACAGGTTCGGCAACCTCAGAGAGGAGGGAGACGGATTGGCTACCCCAGGTTCCTGCGCTCCCGGTGCGCCGCCGGGTGAGTTGGATTGACCCGAATTCGGCGCATTCGGCATCTGCTGCCCGTCCTGAGCTTCGACCCTTGGTCCTGCAATCCAAAGCAGGCACGCAAACAATAAGGCCCCCAATTTCACCGAATCCCTCCCGGAGATTCGGGTAAAGCTTTTACTTCCAATCATGAAATATCCTGGCCGCATCAATTCCCATCTCTTCTCGATTTCCGCTTTGGTGCTCTTCCGTTCTTGTCCTTGTTCATTGTACGGTGGGAAGCAGAAAGTGCCCAGCCGAGTTGTCAATGCAGCGCGAAACTATTTTTATGACTCATGTTCGATCACTCCTCAATCGCCGGTTGCGGGGAACCCAACCCTCCAGAGTTCTTATATCTCTTTTTGCTGCAATTTGGCTCGCGCAGGTCTGGAGAAAATTCTTGAACCACTGGAATCGATGCCCGACATGGACGCGCCGCGCTACACGGTTTCTTCCGTCGGTCACATTGGCTCTGACATTCCTGCTCCTTGCGTTGGCCACGCCGTCGTTGCGGGCGCAATTGGCCCCCGAACCCGACGCGCCTCCCAGTGAAGCTGTGCCCAATGCCCTCCAGCCCGAGTCCCAGCCAGGACCGCAACCTCAATTCCAGTCACAACCGCTGCCCGAATCTCCATCGCAACCCGGGAACTCCCAAAACCCTGGCGGCAGCTCCCAAAACCGACCTTCCAGTTCGCCGGCGCCAGCTTCCCCTCCTCTGACCACACTCCGCGTCAGCGTAAATCTGGTTGACCTCTTTTTCCTTGTCCATGACCAGAACGGCAAACTCATCCCCAACCTCACCCGCGCCGACTGCAATGTCCTGGAAGATGATAAACAGCAGGTGCTGAAGAACTTTTCCGCGCAAACCGACCTGCCGCTCTCTCTGGGCATCCTGCTCGACACCAGCCTCAGCCAGGAGCGAGTTCTACCCCAGGAGCAGCAGGCCGCCGCCGCGTTTCTGCGGCGCATCCTGCGACCCACCGACGAAGCCTTCCTCATCTCGTTCGACGTCACAGTCGACATGCTGGCAGACTGGACCAGCAATCCCGGCGATCTGAAGCGGGCGCTCGACGCTGCTCAGATCAACTCCAGCTCCGCCAACTACGCCAACGGCACGATTCCCTCCATCACCAAGCCCAAAGGAACGCTCTTGTACGATGCCGTCTATCTCGCCTCGAACGACAAGCTGCGTCCTGAAACCGGGCGCAAGGCGCTGATCCTGTTGACCGACGGTCAGGATGAAGGCAGCCAGGAAAAACTCCAATCCGCCATCGAAGCCGCCCAGAAGGCCGACGCCATCGTGTACGTCTTGCTGATTTCCGATCCCGGCATCTACGGATCGCTCGATTTCTCCAGCACTGGCGCCATGCGCAAGCTGGTCGAAGCCACTGGCGGCGAAGTGTTTCCCATCGGCAAGAATGGACGCAATCTGCCCGCGGCGTTCAACACCATCGAAAGCCAGCTGCGCACGGAATACCTGGCCAGCTACACCCCTTCCAACAGCGTCCAGGATGGCAGTTACCGGCGCATTCGCGTCACGTGCCGGCAAAACGGCAAGCTGCTCCATGTCCAGGCCCGCCAGGGCTACTACGCCCTCGCGCATTAGAGGCGAATGCACAGATACTGCATTCAAAAATGAGATGAGTCATTCTGAGCGAGCGAAGAATCCAGAGGCATCTGGCGGAGGTGACTTCGTGCTCCGCCGCGCATCCTGATACTTTAGGTGCAAGAACCGGGTTTGCTTTTTCCGGACGGAGAAGCAGTGCGCGTATCTCAGGCGGTCTTTGGCGTCTTCCACCACTTCGAACTGGCGCATCAACTACGCCGCTACAACTATTTAGACACTGTCTATTCCACCTACCCCTGGCGTCGGCTGCAACGCGAAGGCCTTCCGCACAATTACGTTCAAACATTCCCCTGGATTCATGGCGGCCTCGCCCTGCTGGCTCGCTACGGCCTCTACCCCTCGCGCTGGACGGAAGGCCTCGACTATTGGAACGCGCTTGCCTTCGACACATGGATGACGCGGCGCATCGCCCAGTCCAAGCATTACTATGACGCGCTCATCGCCATCTCCGGCGCCGGCCTCACTGCCGGTCAGCTCGTCCAATCGCGCGGAGGCAAATACATCTGCGACCGCGGTTCTACCCACGCGCGCTATCGCGGCCGCGTCATGCAGGAGGAGTACGACCGCTGGAAGATTCCCCTCGAAACAGAAGATCCCCGCGACACCCAACGTGAAGAGCGCCAATACGCAATGGCCGACGCCATCACCGTGCCCTCGAATTTCGCCGCGCGCAGCTTTATCGCCGAGGGCATCCCCGCGGAAAAAATCCAGGTCATCCCCTATGGCGTGCGCCTGGACGCCTTCCGCTCCGTCGCCACTCCGCCGCCCGATGAATTTCAAGTCATCTTCATCGGCCAGATCAGTCTGCACAAAGGCATCCCGTATCTGCTGGAGGCATTTGCCCGCGTTCGCCATCCCCGCAAGCGTCTCCGCCTCATTGGCAGCGTCCTGCGCGAAATGAAGCCCGTGCTCGCGAAGCTTCCCACCGACAACGTCGAGATGCCGGGCACCGTGCCCAAGAACCAGCTGCTGGAATATCTCAGCCGCAGCCACGTGCTGGTGCTGCCCAGCATCGATGAAGGCTTCGGCATGGTGCAGGGCGAGGCGATGGCCTGCGGCTGTCCCGTCCTCGCGACGTCCAACTCCGGCGCGGAAAATCTCTTCACCGACGGCGTGGAAGGTTTCATCGTCCCTCCGCGCGATACCGTCGCGCTTGCCGATAGACTGCAACAGCTTGCCGACAATCCCGCGCTGCAACAGAGAATGAGCGCCGCCGCGCTCGACCGCGTCCAGCACCTGGGAGGATGGAACGATTACGGCGATCGCTGGATCCAGTTACTGCAACAACTTTGTACGCCTTCCTCTACCCCACGCACAGGAGAACAAGCATGGTAAAAAAGCCCATCGGACAAATTGCGTTCCTGAGGTTGCATAGAATGTTCAGTTATAGTGGTTCTCTCATGTTGCAAAAAACCGTCCGGCAAATGGCGCTTCT
>JAJZIF010000396.1 GCA_021810735.1 Acidobacteriota bacterium | reverse complement strand
GAAAAACGGGGGGCTGCAAGCTCGGCGAGTATGCCCACGTCCATCCCAACGACCATGTGAACTATGGTCAATCGACCAACGATGTCTTTCCGACGGCGATGCGGCTCGGCACGCTGCTTGCGCTCGAAACGCTATACCCGGTCCTTGAATCGTTGGCGCAAAGCCTCGAAAAGAAGGCCAAAGAATTCGACGGCATCCTGAAATCCGGCCGCACCCATTTGCAGGATGCGGTCCCGATCCGCCTCGGCCAGGAATTTGCCGCGTATGCCGTCGCGATCGGCAAAGCGCGCGCCAACATCGCGCAGCAAGCCGAAGGTCTGCGCGAACTTGGTCTCGGCGGTTCCGCCGTCGGCACCGGAATCAACACGCATCCGCGCTATCGCGCCACGGCCATCACGACCCTGGCGAAAATCTCCGGCCAGAAGCTGACGCCCGCCAAAGATATGCGCTGGGCGATGCAGTCCAATGCCTGCATGGCCGATGTCAGCGCCGCGCTGCGCTCGCTGGCGCTGGAGGTGATTCGCATCTCGAATGACCTGCGCCTGCTCGCCTCCGGCCCCAACACCGGCCTTGCGGAGATTGCTCTGCCCAGCCTGCAACCCGGTTCGTCCATCATGCCCGGCAAAATTAATCCAGTGATGGCGGAGCTGGCCGCCATGGTCAGCTTTCAGGTGATTGGCAATGACACCGCGGTGGCCTATGCGGTCCAGGGAGGCCAGTTGGAATTGAACGTGATGATGCCGACCATGGCCTACAACGTGCTTCAGTCGATCACCATACTCGCCAACATGCTGCGCCAGTTCGACCGATATTGCATCGCCGGAATCACGGCGAATGTGGCCCGCTGCCGGATATATGCGGAAAGCACCGTCTCGCTGGCGACCGCGCTGAATCCCTACATCGGCTACGCCAAGGCGGCGGAAATCGTCAAGGAATCCGTGGCGACCGGTCGGTCCATTGTGGAACTGGCGCGAGAGAAAAAGCTGCTGAGCGAAAAGGAAATCGCGGAAATTCTCGACCCCAGGCGCATGACCGAGCCGCAATTTCCTCTGGCCGCGGCCAAACATCGCGGCCAGGTCAAGGGAAAAGCATAAGAGCAGCATCCTGCCAAAGCAGGAGTATGCCCCGGCGCTCACCGGCACAAAGCACCGCAGCGTGCCGGCGTCTCTATGTATTGCCGATCAACGAAACCGAAGTCCTTGCCGCCCCAAGCGCCTACTGCCGTCCGAAACGATACACAATACCGACCTGGAACCCCTGATTGTGGTCAATATTGCCATGGCCGCCGAAATGATCCAGCAGCATGTTCGGAGCGATCCTCACCGCCATACCTGGACTCAGGTTGTAATCCAGATTGACGCTGGCAATGGCAGCGCCCACATTGCTGGCAGGATAAAAACCCACCGAAGCCGGCGGAAATGGGCCAGTATTCTGGTCGAAATATCCGTAAATATCGCCAACCTGGAGTGCCGCGGTGACAGAAATTTTCGGGCTGCCATACAAGCGATATTGAGGGCCAATAGTGAAGGGGAAGACGCTGAACTTGGAGTTGTATGTGTTGTAGCCGCCTCCCTGGACTGCACCCAGGGAATTGTTCCCATAAAAGCCGCGCACGTCGACTGTAATTCCCAGTCGCGGAGTGAAATAGCGTGTCGCACCCACAATCCAGCCGCCCATGCCGGAATTATGAATATACGGACCTGGGCGAAAACGCATATATCCGCCGCCGGTGTAAACCTCCCATCGATGCGTGTAGGTGTCCGTTACCAGCGCCGCCTCGCGGCGTCGCTTGGTCTGCTGACGCCTGCTTTCCAGAGTGCGTCTGGTTTCATTGACTTGCTGCTTCGACTGGACGGAGGATGAAGACGATGGCGCCTGCTGGTCTGGAGCCTGGCTCTGGGCCTCCAATGGAGCGCCCACGCTGCATAAAAGCACTAGAAGTGCTAAACATGCGGTACTCGAAAAAGTGAAACCGAAACCGGTACGAGCGGCGCTGGACAACATGGACGCGCAAATGAACAAAGGAAAGCGGTTGGCTCTCCGGGTGAACTGAGACAGCACTGTTTTCTCCTAAGTCTCCATTAAATCATCGAAATCATTTACTAGGATTGCGTGACATATGTAGTCTATCTGTACTGGGAGTAGTGAGACGAGCCCGGCCCTCTTTTCAGGATGAAAATTCAATGATTTGGGAGTGTGTATGAAGTTGTTGATTGGCCTGTTGATCGGTCTGGTGATCCTACCGATCGGCGCACTATTCTACCTCCGCTTTGGCAACCCTCCAGTCGCCGTCGCGGACACGCCTTTTCCCTTTGAGAAACAGATTGTGCATGTGCCGCTCCATGACCGTATCCAGAAGGACATGCCGAAGTCCGTGCCCATCCAGCCCACTGCGGACAATCTGGTGGCGGGGGCGCAGATTTACCGGCAGAATTGCGCATTTTGTCATGGCCTGAATAGCCAGAACTCCGCGATCGCTCCTCATATGTATCCTCGCGCCCCGCAGTTGTGGCAAGCGCATGGGCCGCGCAGCATTGTCGGCGTCAGCGACGATCCGCCGGGAGAAACATATTGGAAGGTTGCCAACGGAATTCGCTTGACAGGAATGCCGTCGTTCGATCAAATTCTTTCCTCCACGCAAATGTGGCAGGTCAGCGTACTGCTGGCCAGCGCCAACAAACCCTTGCCGCAGCCAGCGATGGACATCCTCGCCAAGCCGCTGGCGTTCTGATGTTTCCTGCCCAAAACAAAATGCCCGTGGGTTCGTCCACGGGCATTTTGTTTTGGGCTACGGTGTCGGAAGCGGTCACGGGATCGTGTAGGTCAAGCCGGTGGTGTACTGGGTGGAATTCCCTTTGAATCCCGGTGGCGGGTCGTTCAGGTAATTGTCGATCGCCTGGATGGACAGGCCAAAGTTCTTGAAGATCGGCATGGTCGCCCCGACCGTCACATTTGCGGTATACGCCTGGGGAAAATTGAATTCTGGCGTAACGTTCGACATTTCAGTCAATACGATCTTACGGGGAAATTTGTAAGTGTAATTGTCGGCAAATGTCGCGCCGATCAGGTTTTGGGTTGCATTTGGAGTCTGGCCGGGGGCCAGAGTGACCGGCTGGCTGAATTGCTGCTGTGTGTAGTTGACCGTCGCGCTCAGGTCCAGCTCTTGCTTCGGCGTTTTGACTGTTGTGTACCCGAAACCACTTCCATACGTCTGCTCTAACGCCAAACCTTCGACGGAATTGATGTTGTAGATCGCCTGTTCGAGGACATAAAATCTAGGTTTCAAATACTCATCTTCTTCCAGGCTGCCGAGGAGAATATTGGTGACTGCCGTTGGGTTGGGGGACTGTGTAAAAGTCGAGTATGCATTGGAAAAATTGAGGAGCGTGCGGCGGCCCGGCTTCATCCACGGGACCGCTGGAACAATGCGTGTAAGGTTGACGGCGGAAGTGATGGTCGTTGTGCTGAAGGTAGAGTTGACCTGGCTGTAGCCTTCCGTCACGGAACCTGAGATTCCGTGCAACAATCCCTGTTTATGCGCTACATTCTTTTCATAAGTTGCGTCATCGATTACATAGCTGATGTCGCTGACGGGGACATTTTGGCTTGTGTTGTTGTCGGCAATCGTCAACATCTTTCCATTCAACTGCAAACTCCCGACAGGAATTGAGGGGTTGCTATGTTTGCGTTGTGCCGTCTTGTTTTTAGTGAGCACAGCAAACCGCTTGGACGTCTCGAAGCTTTTAATTTTTGCCCATGGCACCGTCACTTGACCGGCCTCGTCGGTGGCAAAGTAAATGTTGGCGCCATCGGCCTTGACAAGATTTCCCGTGATCCTGTCGCCATTCAAAAAAACGAGGACATCCGGTTGGGCCTTGGCAGACGCCTTGGGCGCTGACTTTGACACGGGCTTTGACACGGGCTTTTTGCTTTTAGGGGTAGCAAGGGCCGGAGCCAAACCAATCAATAAGAATAGAGCGATGGCAATGGAATTCTCCACGAAAGTCGGAAGGAATACGGTTTTTTTGAGAGAAAAAATTCGCATATTTTGTTCAGATGCCAGGATCTGAGATTTATGTTGAATACAGCATATAAACTAACGGAACAAGGAGAAAATGCAAATGTTCGACGGCATTTTCAACAAGATGGGCCGCGTGCTTTCCATTTTCGGCGTCTCCAATCCAGACGACATTCGCAGGATGGAGCGCAGAAAGATGCCGCCGGCGCCGGCGATGTCGCGCCCTCCGCAATCCCCACTTGCGGATTCCTCATCCCATCCGGAAGAAAGCGCGCCAGATACCGCG
>JAJZIF010000395.1 GCA_021810735.1 Acidobacteriota bacterium | reverse complement strand
GATCTGCTCGAGGAACATTACGCCAGTGCTTACGGGATATTTGCCGGTAAGGCCAACAAGACCGCCGTGCTGCGCTTCAGTCCGACCCGCGCCCGCTGGGTAGCGGACGAGCGCTGGCATCCGGAGCAATCCGGTCAGTTTTTGACCGATGGACGATACGAACTGGTATTCCCTTATCGCGATCCCCGCGAGCTGATCATGGACATCCTGCGGCACGGCGCCGATGTGGAAGTGGTGAGTCCAGAGACATTGCGGGCGGAGGTGAGGAAGGTACTGGAGGGAGCGCTGGCGCAGTATGCAACATAAGGCGGATGTCGGAAGAATTGCCGGGTGCTCGCGCGTTTTGCGAGTCCACCCTCGCAGAATGTCAGTCGTGAGAACAAAGTCACCGAGGAGTCACCCGATCAAGGTCTTTGAGATCTCGACGCTCAAAGCCGGCCACGCCAAAAAGGCGGGAATTCGAGAGAGGCTCGCCGAGGTCCTCCGCCGGGGATGCGGCCAGGGCCTAACGGCCAGAAACCTCCAGAATTTCCGCCACGTGGCGCTGGCGTATCCGAAACTCGACCCAGTGGACCTGAGCCGACACCGCGGATTTTCCGATGCTCGAATTCTGCCGGCGCCAGCCGAAGCTTCCGCCCGGCCTTTCCCGAGGATCGCTACACGTGCGTCGGCGGAAGAATTCCCATGGTGGGCTGCCAGTTGGATGGCTCGACTCTTTACCACCCTGACGTTTGCCAAATTGGGTGAGTTATCACGAACAGAATAGGTAGCTGAAAGTGGATTATCGCGATTTCTTCATCGAGGCCTACGGCAAGTCCAACGACCCAAGCTTTGGGCCATACGACTACCAAAGTCGTCTGGCCGAAGCAGCGTGGCCTGACCTCTTGGATGTCCCGACCGGCATGGGCAAGACTGCGGCCGTGGTCCTTGCCTGGCTCTGGAAGCGCGGCTGGCGCAAAGGTCGCAGGGAATCACAATCAGACGCCGATACACCGAGGCGTCTCATATTTTGCCTGCCGATGCGCGTGTTGGTCGAGCAAACAGTCACCAATATTGAAGGCTGGCTTGAGGCGCTCGGTCTCCACGCCAAACCCGGTGATGGAAAGATCGACGTCAACATCCTGATGGGTGGTGAAGAGGATGTCCGTAAGGCCGACTGGGCGAGCTATCCGGAGGAGGACGCCATCCTCGTCGGCACGCAGGACATGCTGCTTTCCCGCGCCTTGATGCGCGGCTATGGAATGAGCCGCTACCAGTGGCCGATCCATTTCGCGCTGCTGCACAGCGATACGTTCTGGGTGTTCGACGAAGTGCAATTGATGGGTGCAGGGCTGGCCACATCCGCACAGCTGGAAGCGTTCCGCCGCGCGTTTCCGCGCGCCAAAAGCAGTCGCACGCTTTGGGTATCCGCCACCTTGAATCGGGCCTGGCTGGATACGGTGGACCTTCATCCGCACGTATCTGCGCTCACCACCCACACGATCAACGCTCGAGACAGGGAGCAAGCCAGTGATCGACTGCGGGCGGACAAGTCGCTCATCAAAGCCTCTCTGTCGCTATCGAAAGACGCTGAAAACAAAACGGGTCTACAGGCGTATCTGCAAGAACTGCGCACTCTGGTGCTGGATGCCCACGAACCCCGGACGCAAACGCTGGTCATCGTCAATCGTGTCGAGCGGGCGCAGCAATTATTCCGCCTGTTGCGTGAAAAGCGCCCGGACAAAGCCGATCTGCTGATCCACGCCCGCTTCCGTGCTGCCGAGCGTGTGGCGCAGGCGCGTCTTTTGCGTGATGAAGATGGCGCCGACCGCATCATAGTCGCCACCCAGGCTATCGAAGCGGGTGTCGATATCTCCTCGAAAACCCTGGTGACCGAGCTGGCGCCCTGGACTTCCATGGTGCAGCGTTTCGGCCGCTGTAACCGCAATGGGGAACATAATCAAGGCGGCGCGCGCATCCTGTGGCTGGACATCGAGGATGAGGCTGATGCGCTACCCTACACGCACGAAGCACTGGCAATTGCCCGCCACAAGCTGGGGGAACTCAGCAGCGCCAGTCCGCAGAGCCTCCTTCCCAGCGACGAGACACGCCCCTTGACCGCCGTGCTGCGCCGCAAGGACCTGCTCGATCTATTCAATACCGATCCCGACTTGTCCGGTTTCGACGTGGACATCTCCGACTACATCCGCGGCAGCGGCATGCCCGGCGTGCAGGCATTCTGGCGCGACTTCAAGGAAGATCCCAATGTTCCCAACATCCAGGGAAGACCGGACCGCCGAGAGCTATGTCCGGTATCCATCGCACAAGCGAAGGATTTCGGCAAACGCAAGGACACCGCGCTTTGGCGCTGGGATACGCTGGACGAGCGCTGGGTCAAACTGGACCGCGAGCCACGCCCTGGCATGACGCTACTGCTGCGCGCAGCCGATGGCGGCTACGACGAGGCCATCGGCTTCGATGCCGCGCTCAAGAGGCCACCGGTGCCGGCTTTCACACCGGAGACGTCCCTGCCCGAGGATGCCTACGGCGAGGACAGGCGTTCTCAGCAGCCAAAGCCCGTGGCGCTGCCCGAACACCTTGCTGATGTCGCCCGGCACGCCGCCGACCTGTGCGAGAAGGTGGGTGAGACGTCGCACAGGGACGCGCTGATCCGCGCCGGCCGCTGGCACGATCTCGGCAAGGCGCACGCGGTATTCCAGAAATCCATGTATCGCTGCAAGAAAACCGTCGGCGAGCAGCTGCTGGCCAAATCCGACTGCCGCGGCGCGATGCGCCATGAACGCCCGTACTTTCGCCACGAGTTCGCTTCGGCGCTCGCCTGGCTCGACCAGCACGACGCCGAAACCGACTCCGACCTCATCGCGTATCTGATTGCTGCCCACCACGGCAAGGTTCGAATGAGCCTGCGCTCGATGCCCACCGAGGAGGCGACGCAGGGCGTCAAGCGTTTCTCCCGTGGCGTCTGGGAAGGCGACACGCTGCCCGCACTGGACTTCGACGGCGAGCACAGCCGTGAGACCACGCTCAATTTGGCCTTGATGGAAATCGGCGAAGGGGATCAAGGGCCATCATGGACCGAGCGCACCTTGAGACTGCTGGACCAGCATGGCCCGTTCAGGCTGGCGTGGCTGGAAACCCTGGTACGTCTCGCCGACTGGCGCGCCTCGGCCGAGGAGCAGGAGCCATGAAGCTCGCCGCCTTCGATGAGGTCGCCAAGGCTTTGGATGCTGCGCAAGTACGGTATCTCGTGGCCGGAGGTCTCGCCGTCAATGCGCATGGATACATCCGCCTCACGATGGACATCGACTTGGTGATCGCGCTCGACGCCGGCAATATACGGTTGGCTTTCAACGCCCTGGCAAAAATCGGCTATCGTCCCACCGTGCCAATCGACGCCGACGCCTTTGCGCTGCCCGAACAACGCCAACGCTGGCGGGAAGACAAGGGCATGCAGGTGCTCAATTTTCACAGCGATGTCTTCCCCGGAACCTCCGTGGACGTTTTCGTGTACGAGCCATTCGACTTCGCGCACGAATACGAAATCGCCATGCGCGGCGAGCTGCTGCCAGGCATCCTCGTGCGCTTTGTGTCTGTCCCCACCCTGATTCGTATGAAACAGGCGGCCGGCCGCCCTCGCGACTTGGATGATATCCAGCACCTCGAGTGGCTGCAGGAGAAATCCGATGACTGACGACCACCGTCCCATGGACTGGAGCCAAACCACGTTCGCTGGCAGCCGTCGCAAGCAGCTGCGGCAAGCGCAGCGCCTGACGTTGCGTCAGCGCCTGGAAGCGCTGGATGAACTGACGGAGCTGTCCGAGCGGCTGCGCGCCATGCCGCGCCAAATCGCCGCGCCAGCCGCGCCGACGGGTGTGCACGAGCCGCGGTTCCTATATCTCACCGATGCTTCACGTCATGACATCGTGCTCGACGGCTGTACGCCCACGCCCCTGGCTAATTACCTCAAAGCCTTGGGTGTGCTGCGGCTGCTGTCGGTCCGCGATCCGCAGGCGCGAGGCTTCTGGCGTGGCGACCGCTTCGTGCTGCGCACCGCGCTGGATCGTACAGCCATCGGGCAGTTCTTCCTGAGAGACTATGAGCCCACGCCGATCATGGCGCCGTGGAACGGCGGTAGCGGGTTTTATTATCAAGAGCGCAAATCCAAAGAAAAGGATCCTGTTACGGGAAAGAAGAAAAGGCAGGGCGTATACGATCAGGAGACGGCTGCCACCAAAGTCGTGGATGCCGTTCTTGCCAGCAAGAGCAAACGACTGGAGGCCTACAGGAATGCGCTACACGAAGCAAAGCTCGCTGTGCA
>JAJZIF010000394.1 GCA_021810735.1 Acidobacteriota bacterium | reverse complement strand
TTTCCGCGGCATCCTTCAGGCGTTGCAGCGCCATTTCATTGCCCTTGGCGCGCAGATCCAGGCTCTCGTCCTTCTTGAACTCGTCAATCAGCCAATCGACGATGCGCTGGTCGATATTGTCGCCGCCCAGGTGGGTATCGCCGTTGGTGGACTTCACCTCGATGACGCCTTCGCCCACTTCCAGCACGGAAACGTCGAACGTACCGCCGCCAAAGTCATAGACCACGATGGTCTCGTCTTTTTTCTTGTCGAGCCCGTATGCCAGCGCCGCCGCTGTCGGCTCGTTCACAATCCGCTTGACGTCCAGACCGGCAATCTTGCCTGCGTCCTTGGTCGCCTGCCGCTGGGCATCGTTAAAGTAGGCGGGAACCGTGATGACGGCTTCCGTAACCGACTGGCCAAGATAATCTTCCGCGGCCTTCCGCAGCTTCTGCAGGATCATCGCAGAGATTTCCGGCGGAGTGTAATCCTTGCCCTGCGCCTCGACGACGATGTGATCGCCCTGCTGCTTCACTTTGTAAGGGACCATCTTCATTTCGTCGTTCACTTCGTTGAAGCGACGCCCCATGAAGCGCTTGATTGAGTAAATTGTGTTCTCGGGATTCGTGATCGCCTGCCGCTTGGCCACCTGGCCGACCAGTCGCTCGCCGCTCTTAGTAAAGGCGACGACGGATGGCGTCGTGCGGCCGCCTTCTTCATTGGGAATCACCTTCGGCTCGCCGCCCTCCATGACAGCCACAACCGAATTGGTGGTTCCTAAGTCAATTCCAATAATTTTCCCCATAATGCCCCTCGTCGAACAGAATTCTTGCGTACTGCCGCATCTTCAGTATCACAGTTGAGTGACTTGCTGTCAACTTAATTGATGTTGCTTATCGCCATTAGGATGCAGATCTGCGTTTTTTTGCCAGATCGGGGCGTTCCCGTCGGCTGGGCCGGTGACAGGGTCTAGAGCGGAGTGACAGTAGGTGGAGTTATTTGAGAAAGGGAGTCATTCTGAACCCTTCGGCTACGCTCAGGGCAGGCTCCGCGCAGCGGAGTGAAGAATCCAGACGATATGCGTCTAGTCATTGCCGCCGTCATCCTCTGGATTCTTCGCTTCGCTCAGAATGACTCCTTCCATTTTGATCACAGTATCTGTAAATCCGCTCTGGTTTCAGGTCTATTTGGCCGTTTAGTTTGGGGCCTGTTTCGGCGGGCGCAAGGTATAGGGCGAGCAGCAGGGAGTCCGCACCGGCCCGAATTCCATCAACTCCACCCTGGTTCCATCCGGATCGTATAGATTCAATTGCCATTTCCCGTCGTGCCCGAGCTGCGGTTCCTGGCGCGCCGAGGCGATCCAGTGCCGTTGCAGCAGCAAGTTCGCAGCCTGGTGAATGTCCGGCACTCCCAGCGCGAAATGGTTCACGACCCCGCTTTGCGATGCGGTTTTGGCGGCCGGATCATGCATCATGTATTCGATCCAATCCGTACCGTCCGGCACCTGCATATCGATCCAGTCTGTTCTGCCCTCTCTCGACCCGCCTTGCCAGCCTTCGCGAAATCCCAGGATGTCTCGAAAAAAGTGGTCCTCCGCGGCCCGATTCTGCACCACGAATCCCGCGTGCAGAATATGGTGCGAAATCGGCTCTTCCGGCGTGGCAGCAGCGCTGGTCGTGGCGATTGGCAGGAGGCGACCGCGAGTCGGCAGTTGCACGAATTGGATTCGGTGGCCTTCGGGGTCTTTGACCCAGAAAAACCGCGCGCCGTTCGCCTGCGTCTGGATTTCCCCTTCCACGGGGATATTTCTGCTCATCAGATAGCGCCGTAACGATTCGGCATTTGATGTGGCGAAGGCAACGTAGGCCAGATCGTCCGTTTCGCCGCTCGGCAGCGGCGTCACTTCGATCGATTGCGTCGAGTTCACTCGATATTCCAGAGGCGCAGCCGCCGGGCTGGGGCCGATCGGCGGAAATCCGAGCAAATCTCCGTAAAACTGCTTCGATTTGCCCATATCCGAGGCATACACCGAGACCTTCGCAATTCCCGTAATCGGCGGGCGCAGGGAAGTGCTTTGCGCCGCCAGGAAGACGGGCACATGGATAAGAACAGCTAGGACAAGAGCCTGGATTCGCGACACTCGTTCACCTCTCTCAGCAACAGAGAAATACTATAGCGGATTTACAGTTTGTGTAGTCATTTGGGGTGAAGAATCCAGACGATGTCCGCATCGTACACGCCGCCATCCCCCTCTGGATTCTTCGGTCGCCGCAGCGACCTCAGAATGACTCCTCTCATTTTGAAACCAGTATCTGTAAATCCGCTCTAGAAAAAGGGCCGCCTGGCCCGTGTGCGACAGCCTGCGCGCGTCCAAATCGAAAGGCCACGCAACAGGGTTGCGTGACCTTTCGATGCAATGGATTCAGCCATGCCAGATTGAACGCCGCACGGCTATTTGGCCGTGTCGCCTGTCTTGTCGATGTAACGTCCAATAATGACTGGCTTGCCGGTCGCAGGGTCTTCCACCACCAAGCCAACCACGCGGACCACGGCGTTGCTGGCAACGGAAGCCAGATCAGTCATGCTGTTGAATCCATCGCGATAGACCGACTGACCCACCAGATACACGCGAATCGGGTTTCCGGACGGGTTCCCGTTGCTCAATAGGTATCCGTTCAGGCCGTTGGGAACCAGCTCAAAATTCTCGCCCGCAGGAGAGACGCTGCCCGGCACGACCGTACCTGAAAATCCGGCCAGGTGCAGTACCACTCGATTCGTGCTGACGCTGTTTTCGTTCTGCGCTCCGGAGGCCGGTCCGCCGATCGAAACGTTCTGTCCTGGGACAATGAGGCTGGTGTTGAAGAGGAATTGCAGCAGCGACAAATGATGCCGGAAGACGTAGAAGTTTTCGTTCCCCGTCAACTGTACTGTGGCGAGCTGTCCAAGCTGGACCCCGGTACCGGTCGGCAATACGGACCGAACATACATCTGGAAGGTATTCGCCGGACCCGTTGTCGGATTCACATAGCTCACCGTACCGTCCGCGTAGAAGCCGTTTTGCGAAACAATGGCGACGTCCGTCGCGTCCAACGTCTGCGTGCTTGGTTGGAACTGCCCGGAAACATCGACGATCGTCTGGTTCGGCACCAGATTTGCCAGGTTCACGGTGCCGTTGTTCGTTCCCTGACTGTTTCCCGTCTCATCTCCACTGTCATCCCACTCGGTGGCGGTCATTCCAGATCCGGTGTTGGCCTGGTTCAGCGCGACGGTGTATTGGTTGCCATGCGGCCCCTGGACCATGAACGTGTTCTGCGACGTATTGACGCTGATCACGGTGGCATAAAACTCGTCAATTTCCGAGGAAGGCGTATTCGGGGTCAGCGCGGTAAAGTCGATCTTCGGATTGACCGCCCCAGTCACCTGCCCGTTGGAATCCGTGAGGATCGACTGCCGCAAATTGAAATCCATCTTCAATCCGGCAGCGGTTCCCGCAGTCACGGTGAACGATGTTGGCAGTTGAACGGCCACGGTGGAATTCGTCAGTGTTGGATTGCTCACCGTGCTGATCGTCGGCGCGCCAGGAGGAGTGGTAGCGCTCAGATTCACATAGGAGATGACGGGATTCGACAACGATACCGTCACCGTGTTGTAGGTTCCAGCGGGAACGGAGTTGAAGTCGAGCAGCGTCTGGAGGCCGTTGTACCGGGCGAAATCGACCGTTTGCGCGGCCCGCAGAAGGTCGACTCCGTTGTTGCCGCCGTTCGAGAGTGTGACACTGTTCACGGTCACCTGGAAGGAAACAACGCTGGGCAACGGCGCATCGGTACCAGTCAAGAATACCGGGGCGCTTTGCGAATTGCCTGAGGTTGATAGGGATGAATTTGAGCTGCCGCCACCGCAACCGGCCAATGCGGCGGCCACGGTGCAGGCGGCAAATGTTTGAAGAAAGAGCTTGAGCCTCATAAAGAGTTTCCTTTCTGGATTTCAATTTTCGATATGCGCCGCTCCGTGAGTCGAGCCAGCGGGGCGGCCGCCGTTCAGATGCGGAAACACGCCACCTTCCAGAAAGTTGCAAAATTATTGCTTATTTTTTCTCAAAAAAACTGAGCATGACGACAGGGAATCGATTGCGGGAATAAGGCTGGATAGGAAGGCGGGCTTGAAACTGGAGAATTTCAGTAATTTGTTGCGCAACGAACGACAAGTTCCGGTGTCAGGAGTTACAGGGTAGGTCTGCGATGGCGCCGAGCATCTTTCGTTGAAGACAAAGCTGCTCGGAAATCTGTACCGCTGATAATCAACGAAGAATGCAATTTTGTGATAGCGTTCGCATAGATCTCCGCCA
>JAJZIF010000393.1 GCA_021810735.1 Acidobacteriota bacterium | reverse complement strand
GTGAGTTTTGTTCGGTCGCGCACCACAGAGAAGCATTCCGCAGTTCTGGATACCAGGCCGACAGCGGCAGACCGCCAATCATTTTCTGCTGCAACAGGCGAGCATTCAGGACGTCGGGCGCTTCCGCCGTTTCCAGAACAAATTCATTGAAGCGCGGCGAATTGGCGAAGAGCAACTTGCTGCCTGGCGTCGCCGCCAGAGTTTGGGCGGCGTAGTGAGCTTTCGCCAGATTTTGCTCCGCCAGTTCGCGCATCCCAGCCTTGCCGTAGATGGTGAGATAGATGCACGTCATCAACGCCACCAGCGCCTGATTCGTGCAGATGTTCGAAGTCGCCTTTTCGCGGCGAATATGTTGCTCGCGCGTGGAAAGCGTCAGGACAAATCCTCGCCGACCCTGCTGGTCGACAGTGGCGCCGGTCAGACGTCCCGGCATCTGGCGAATGAATTTTTCCTTGCACGCCAGCACGCCGCAATACGGTCCGCCATAGCTGATGGCCACTCCGAAGGATTGCGCTTCGAGCGATACGATGTCGGCCTCCGACGGCGGCCGCACGATCCCGAGCGAGAGCGCTTCTGCAACGGAAACGATGAGCAGCGCGCCTTTCGCGTGGGCCACCTCGGCAATCGCCGCGACATCTTCAATGACGCCGAAGAAGTTCGGCGACTGGATCAGGACGCACGCGGTCTTGTCGGTGATGGCGGCATCGAGAACTTGCATGTCGATGCGCCCGTCCGCGCCATAGCCGACGCGCTGCTTCGACAGTCCCTGGTGCTGCGCATAGGTCCGGAGCACTTCTCGATATTCCGGATGCACCGTGTTCGCCACCACAATGTGGCTGCGGCGGGTGACTCGCGCGGCCATCATCACGGATTCCGCTGCGCCGGTCGAGCCGTCGTACATGGAGGCGTTGGCAATTTCCATGCCGGTCAGCTCGCAAATCATCGTTTGGAATTCAAAGATCGCCTGCAGCGTGCCTTGCGAAATCTCCGCCTGGTAGGGCGTGTAGGAGGTAAGAAATTCGCCGCGCTGCACCAGCGCATCGATGACCACCGGGCGATAGTGGCGATACGCGCCCGCGCCAAGAAAGCTCGCGTACCCGTTGGCGGTGCGATCAGCCGCCGCGCGAAAAAAGTTGACAATTTCCTGCTCGCCCATCTGCGCGGGAATGTTCAGGTCGCCGGTCAGGCGATATTCCGCCGGGATCGAGAGAAATAAATCGTTGATCGATCCGACGCCGATCTCTTCCAGCATCGTGGCGCGGTCGGTGGGAGATTTTGGCAAATAGCGCATGGGTCGACTCTCAGGCCGCTTCTACTGCTTGGCTTCTTCTTCTGAAATAAATTTCTCGTAGTCGGCGGAACTCAACAGCGCATCGATTTCTGCGGGTTTGGAAAGCTGCACTTTGATGATCCAGGCCTGGTGCGGTTCGGTGTTGATCTTCTCCGGCGCTGCGACCAGCTCCTGATTGACCGCCGTCACCGTGCCGCTGACAGGCGAGTACAAATCGGAGACCGCCTTCACGGATTCCACGCTGCCGAAGACCTTTCCGGCCTCGACCGCGTCGCCGACTTTGGGTGCGTCGACAAACACAATGTCGCCCAGGGAGTTCTGCGCGTAGTCGGTAATGCCGACGGTGCCGATTGCGCCTTCCACCTGGAGCCACTCGTGCTCGCGTGTGTAGTGGTAAGAATTGGGATATGCCATAGGGTTCGCCACCTTCCATTGTATGTTGCCAGGGAATTGCAGGGGCGGAATGGGTTATTCCGCAGTGAAATTTTTCGCCGGATACGGAATTTATGCCAGTTTTTTCTGGCGGCGGTAAAACGGCTGCGGAACAATGCGGGCCCGCACATCCTGGCCGCGAATCTTGATTGCCAGCTCCGTTTCCACGGCGCTGTGCGCGACAGGAACATAGCCGAGGGCGATATTTTTCTTCAGATATGGCGCCGGAGAGCCGCTCGTGATCGCGCCAATCTGTTCTCCGGCAAGCGTACAGATGGGATAGCCATCGCGGCCGATTCCACGTTCGATCATCTCCATGCCAACCAGTTTGCGCCGCGGACCGCCATTTTCCTGCACATGTTTCAGGACCGCCTGGCCCAGAAACTCCGGCTTGTCGAGTTTGCAAAACCGGTTCAGCCCGGCTTCAAAGACATTCGTCTCTTCGGTAATCTCATGCCCGTAGAGAGGCATCGACGCTTCCAGGCGAAGCGTATTCCGTGCCCCCAGACCACAGGGCATAATCTCGAACTCGCGTCCGGCTTCCAGAATTTCCTGCCACGCGCGCACCGTGGTCGCCGGGTCGGAGGGGATATAAATTTCAAAACCGTCCTCGCCCGTGTAGCCGGTGCGCGACACCAGCACCTGATGAATGCCGCAGACCTGGCCCCAGACAAACCAGTAATTCTTGATGGCTGCCAGATCGATGCGCGTCAGCTTCTGCAGCGTCGCCAACGCCTGCGGTCCTTGAATCGCCAGTTGCGAATAATAGTCGCTGAAATCGCTGACATGGCAGTGGAAGCGCTGAACATGTTGCTTGATCCACGCGTAGTCCTTCAGCCGCGTGCCGGCATTCACCACCAATAAATAATCGTTCGGGCTGAGTTTATGGACCAGAATGTCGTCGACGAACGTGCCCTCCGGCGTCAGCAGCGCGGAGTATTGCGCCTGCCCTTCCGACAGCTTCGAGGCGTCGTTCATCGAAACAAACTGGACGGCGTCGAGCGCTTCGGGCCCGCGAAACTGGATCTCGCCCATGTGGCTGACGTCAAACAATCCCACTCGCGCGCGCACCGCCATGTGCTCGGCGATCAGGCCGGAGTATTCCACCGGCATGTCCCAGCCGCCAAAGTCGACCATCTTCGCGCCCGACTGGCGGTGAGTTGGATTGAGAGCGGTTTTCTGGAGAGGTGCGGCATTCGCGGGTACAGACGAACTCGACATAGAACACCAGTTTAAATGAGGAAGACAGCAGGAAGCGTTATCGGCAGCATCCGCATGTTTCCACGACAAACGGACGGCACACGCCGGGGTCTCGCGATCAACACCAACGGACGCTTGCTCTAGGTATCGAGCATGTCCCATTCATCGCCTAACACCCACCGAATCGCAGATAGCTTGCCGCTGAGCATCCCCCATTCAAAGTCAGTCCATGGTCCGAGATTTTTCTTGCCGTATCGCTTTTCGGCGTCACGTTTAGCCCTCAGCATTCCCTTGATGATATCTTCGGGCGTGCCCTGCGCGCGATAGTGCTCAGCGGAGGCTTTGCGGCCGTACCAAACCTTTGTAAAAAATTCCTCCTCAGCCGTCAGGATCTGTTTCACGCTTCGAACCGGCGTGTCAGTCAAGTCATATTTGCGTTGAAGACTTACCTTGCGCCCAAGCATTCGTACGATCTGTGGTTTTTCCCAATATCGAATCTTGAAAGGCGGACGATTGTTCTTTCTATAGCTATCCAAGTATTCCTTCGCGGGATTGCTGAGAAAGTTCGAGGCAATGATCAGGGCGACATCAGGCCGCTCTGCTTCTGCCCAGGCAAGCAGATTTTGCAATTCTCTCGGAGGAATACCCTTTTTAAAATGTTTGCAGTCGACAAACCAACGCTCGAAGTGCTGGCTATCGTCAGGTTCGACGCGTAGACGATCACAGACAATGTCACGCCCTTTATCGGCGGGGCTCGACGCGAGCCCTGTGCCTTTCCGCCAATCAACATTCACGAAGCCGGCTGAATTTAATAGGTCTGAGCTGAACTCCTCGAATTGTGTGCTTGAAAGCCTGTCAAAGCAGATGCTCATGGTTGCCGCCTTTCATCTCAGCCATGCTACATTGCACCGCAAGCTCCAGGCGACAAATTATGATGATCTGTTGTCGCGTGAGCGAAGAATAAGGGTAAACAGCAATGTAGGGGGCCGCCGTCTCGCCGCAGGCGAAAAGGACGGGTATATCGCGTTCCGCTAGAACGGAGAGATTCTTCTCGGAGTTTACTCGCGAGTAAAGGGAATGACAGGAGATGACATCCTCTGCCTTCTTTCTCAGTACCCCACGTGATGCAGATACTCGACGGCAACCGCGGCAACAAGGCAGTAGACGCCGAACCAATGCCAGCGCCCGCTCTCCAGCCATTGGCTCAGCCACTTCAACGCGACCAGGCCGGCCAGAAACGCGAACAGCATCCCCAACAGACTCGGCATCATAGCGGAGGCAATCGGCGCAGCCCCGGTGAGATGCTGCGCTTTAACTAGCCTCCATGCCTCACGGGCGATGGCCGGAGGCGTCAAAATCACAGCGAGGGCGAAGCTGAACTCTTCCGCCCGCGCTTTCGCCACGCCCAGCAACATGC
>JAJZIF010000392.1 GCA_021810735.1 Acidobacteriota bacterium | reverse complement strand
ATCCACGCGCTGCGAGCGTCGCGCTGCGGCGCCAAACTTACACGGAATGTTCCCACCCTGCAGCCGGTAGCGGCCGTACGCGTGCAAGACCATTTGCGCGATCCGCCAACAAAACACGCGGTGAGCGCGACCTGTAGGCGCGCATCTGACCGATGCAGGTGATGGGAACACCTGCAATACGCTTTGGAATGGCTACATCGGGCGATGCCGTGAACAGCAGTTCGTAATCTTCGCCGCCGTTCAGCGCCAACTGCAAAACCCGTTCCGGATTGTCTCCGGATACACGTTGCGCAATCGGATGGATGGGAACCGCAGCGGCGTCTACAGTCGCGGCCAGCTTCGATTCTTCGCAGAGATGATGGAGATCTGTGGACAGTCCATCGCTGATATCGATTGCCGAAGAAGCTCGGTGATTTTTGAGCAGCCACGCGCCGACGGCGAGCCTCGGCTCGGGGAAAAAATGCGGGTGGGGATTGGCTACGCCTCGTCCAGTTTCCCCAGGACTGGTTTTCAATCCGCGAAAGCGGCGAGGATTTGCGGCCAGCTGCGCCAACTCGGCCGCCGCGCCTCCCAGAAATCCCGTGACGTAAATATAGTCGCCCGCTTCCGCTCCGGAACGCAGTAAAGCGCGATTGCGCGGCGCGCTTCCAATCAGCACAATGTCCGCTAATGCCAAGCCCGTCGCCGCGTGCCGCTGCACCGTATCCGGAACTATTGGCGACTGCGCCGTATCCCCTCCGGCAAGAGGCACGCGATATCGACCTGCCAGCGCGAGAAATCCATCGAAGAATCGCGACCGCCAGCAGGGCTGCCCTCGGTGGCTTCGGACCAACTCCGCAGGCAGTGCCAGAGAAAGAAACGCGGCCAGAGGGGTTGCACCCATCGCCGCCAGGTCGCTCAATCCGCGTGCCAGGCAGCGATGTCCGACGGATTCCGGTGTGTGCCATTCGCGACGGAAATGGGTGGTTTCGAGCGAGAAGTCAGTGGTGACGAGCAGTTCGTGCCCGGCTGGCGGTCGCAAAATTGCGCAGTCATCTCCGATTCCCAGCGCCAGCGCCGACGCGATCGAAGAGTTAGATCTCTGTCGTAGCGTGCGAGACACGCCTGCGTTGCGACCGATTTGCGTCCGCAGCGACTGAATAAATGCGCGTTCTCCCATGCTGTGCGATTGCGGCATCGACTGCCAGAATACAGCGTCATCGGTTCGCGAAGACACTTCCATCATCGTAAATTCGCTCCCATACCATAAAATCAAGTATGGCCACCGCGCACGCCGCCGCATCTCCGGATGCTGACAAGCAGCAACTCGCCGAGACCTTCGAGATGTTGCTCGCGACCGTGCGCCGCAACCGGCCCTCCGACGATATTGGCATCATCCAGCAGGCATACGATTTTTGCCTGAAGCACCACGCCGGTCAACGGCGGGCTTCCGGCGACCCGTTCGCCCTGCACCCTCTCGAGGTCGCTCGTGTTTTAGCCGAGATGAAGCTGGACTCCACCGCGATTGCCGCCGGCCTGCTGCATGACGCAGTCGAAGACACCCCGGTGACCAGCCGGCAAGTTGCAGAAATCTTCGGCGAGCAAGTCGCCCACATCGTCGATGGTGTTACCAAAATCGACAAAATCCAGTTTGCCAACAGGGAAGACCGCCAGGCGGAAAACGTCCGCAAGATGCTGCTGGCCATGGTCTCCGATGTTCGTGTCGTGCTCATCAAGCTTGCCGATCGTCTCCACAATATGCGCACGCTGGAGCACTTGCAGCCGGAACGTCAGCAAGCCATCGCGCGCGAGACCCTCGACATTTACGCGCCGCTCGCGCACCGCCTCGGCATGGGCAAACTTCGCAGTGAGCTGGAAGATCTGTCCTTCCAGTATGTCGATCCCGTCGGCCACGACCAGATCAGCTCCGCTGTAGAAGCGCACCGGCAACAGGGCGAGCAATTTCTCCGAGAAATCGACGCCATCCTGCGCGAACGTTTTCAGGAACACAACATCACCGCGCGGGTGGATTGGCGCATCAAGCGCCTCTATTCCATCTATCAAAAATTGCAGCGCCAGCGCATCACCGTCGATCAGGTGTACGATCTGCTGGCTGTCCGCGTGATCACGCAAACCGTACAGGATTGCTATGCCGTTTTCGGTCTGATTCACAGCATCTGGCGCCCTGTTCCCGGCCGCATCAAGGACTTCATTGCGATGCCGCGACCGAACCTCTATCAATCGCTGCACACCACCGTGATGGCCGATGGAGGGCACCAATTTGAGGTTCAGATTCGCACCGAAGAGATGCATCGAGTCGCCGAGGAAGGCATCGCCGCACATTGGAAGTACAAAGCCGGCGGCTCGCCGGTAAACGCAAAAGACGAGCAGCGTCTCGCCTGGGTCCGGCAGATTGTCGAGTGGCAGCGCGACATGACGGACCCCAACGAATTTCTTTCCACGCTCAAAATCGATCTGTATCCGGAAGAGGTCTACACTTTCACGCCGAAGGGCAAGGTGGTGGTTCTTCCCAAAGAATCCACTCCCATCGATTTCGCCTACAGCATTCATACCGAGGTTGGAAACACCTGCACCGGCGCGAAAGTGAATGGTCGCATGGTGCCGCTCAAGACGCGTTTGCGCAATGGCGACATCGTGGAAATTCTGACGCAGAACGGTCACACGCCCAGCCGCGACTGGCTGACATTTGTCAAAAGTACCCGCGCGCGCAATAAAATCAAGCACTGGTTGAATGAGCACCAGCGCGAACGCGCCATTGAAATTGGCCGCAAGCTGCTGGACCGCGAGGCCCGCAAATATAAAATCTCGATCTCCCACCTCACCGAAGCGGACCATACCAGGGCGGCTACGGAGTATGGCCTTGCGAACCCGGTCGATCTGCTGGCGGGCATAGGCTTTGGCAAGTTTTCAGCTCGCCAGGCGCTCAATCGGCTGGTTCCAGGCTCCACCAGCACCCAGCAACCGGAGGCGGAATCCACGCCGGGGATGTCGGACGCCGTCAAGCGCGTCTACTTCGGCAAAGGTTCCGACTCCCTGACCGTCGAGGGGCAGAACGACCTGCTCGTATATCGCGCCCGTTGTTGCAACCCGATTCGCGGCGAAGAAATCGTTGGCTACGTCACCCGCGGCAAAGGCGTCGCCGTGCATGCTCGCAGTTGCCCCAACGTGCAGAATCTTCTCTATGAGTCCGATCGCAGGATTGCTGTGGAGTGGGCGCGCATGCAGGGAGAAGAAGGCTCCGCCCAGCGCGCAACCTATCCCGTCAAGTTGACGGTCTATTGCGATGATCGTGCTGGAATGCTGCGCGAAATGACGGCCGTCATTTCAGACGACGGAACCAATATCCGCGCCGTCGATACCAAGGCGGGCACGGACGAGGAAGCCATCGTGGAGTTTGTCGTCGATGCCTATGACGTAGGCCACCTGCTTCGCCTGATGAACGGCCTTCGCCGAGTCCCCGGAGTTCGCGACGTCCAGCGCCAGCAAAAAGTGTAGAGCGGATTTAGACCAAATATCTGAGCATTTCTGGCATAAGCTGCCCTATCGTGCGACCGAGGCTGGTCCTTCGCTCGTCGTCACGCTCGTCAGCGCGCAGCCATTCATGGTCTGTTTGAACTTGAAGTATGGATGGAAGAACAGCGCCGCTCGCGCATCGCCGTTGCCCTCGACAAGTTCGGGTAGCCACACGCCATCTGGATACCGCTGCTGCTGCGCATGAATCCAGAATCCCTTATGCAGGTTTGCCAGCAGTCCTCCGCCAATCTTTACATCATGGTCCAGGCGAGCATTCAAGTCCACCAGTTCGCCCGTGGCTTCGTCCACCTGAATCGTTCCCGACATATTATGCAGAAATGTCTCCTCGACGCCTTTGGGATGCACGTCGGGATCGCCGCTCAAATCGTATGCCAGAGTGGAACGCCCCCCGCGATCGATCCGATGCCCGTTCGTATACCGCAGCATATGCAATAGCATATCGATCTGCTTCCCGTTGTCCGCGTCTCGCTTGGCGATGTATTTCAGATCCGAATCCTTCTGGATCTCCTTCTGCACCCGGCCCGATTCTTTCTTGCTCTGGTCTGCATTGAGCGGCTTGCCATCTCTCCCGGTCAGCTTGTCAATCTCCTCGCCATTGACGAAAAACATATCGTATTGCCGAACATGACGCTGCTTTACAGCGCCATTCTTGTCGGTGTTGTCTTCTTCCCGGACTGTTTTGCAGACGTACCGCTCCTGCTCCGCCTCGGATTGCTTCAGATTGTTCAAGACACGCTGTTTGAGCTCAACGGACGATGGTAAAGGCGCGTTCCAGTCGATGGTTGTTGCGGTTGCGTGGGAGGGTTTTGCTGCGTGCGGCGCAGCCGGTTTAGAGTTCGCT
>JAJZIF010000391.1 GCA_021810735.1 Acidobacteriota bacterium | reverse complement strand
TTCGATAAACTTGAACTGGAAATCAAAGTCTGGGCCGACAAGGCAAAACTGGCGGCTTAAAACTTGACACATTTACCACAAGTTCCTTACTTCAAGACCTCTAGTTTGCCAGGAAAGAGCCGTTCTTGGCGCGACCTATCGTTATGCAAATCGACAATGCTTCTCTCCCCAGACTGCACTATGTTCTTACTAGCCGGCGAATGGCGAGGCGGCCGGTTTCGACTGCGCGCGCGGTTGCCGTGAGAATCCGTCTCCACTATTGGCGATGACATCTCCGCATCAGACTTCACATCGCGGTATATGACAATCCGTCCCGAAATTGCAGACTGACGTTTTCCTGGAACGATAATATCGACAAGATTCATGGGGTCCGCCGCGGCGACGGCAGTTGTCTCGACGGTGCTTGGATCTGTCACCCGCATGCGAACTGAACGGAGAGATTCAATCGCTTCCGGCAGTGCATACTGCTCGCCGCCGAACCCACTCACAAATCGCCCGTCACGCACTTCGCCTCGTGCTTCCAGGCGCCGCAAAACTCCCAGCAATTCGCGCCAACTCGGCATCGTCATCTCGCGTTTCAGCAGGTCGCGAAACAAGATACCGTAGCGACGCAACAGTACCCAGGCTGCCGACTCCATGGCTGCATCATCGATGCGTGCTCTTTGCGAGGGCGTTTTACCGGTCGCCGCGTTGCGCAACAGGTACCAGCGTCCGGCTGCGCTGCGCACTCTTTTTCCAGGATTTTTCAATTGCTGAACAAACGCAGCCGACTTGCGCCTGGAATCCATGATCGCGCGTAGCTGGTCGAAGCCATCTGCGGCCGCCAAACCAGCTGCGGTAAGTTCCCAAAGCGCGTGCTCGACCTGTTCCATGGTCAGGTCGGTGGTTCGCTGTAACTCTTCCGCGAAGCATGCTCCGCGATCTTCCAGCCGCGTGCGAATTTGTTGTGCTTCACCGCTTAACGACTGGCGCAGCTTCCCTTCGTCGATAGCTTGATTTTCCAATACGGCGTCGAGCCACACTGCTGTTTCCCGAATATAAAAGGTGATGGGCGCCGTGCCAGTCGGCAGTACTCGGCGAGGAGTCGCGCCGCCTGCCGCCGACCATGCCGGATGCGGCGAGACACGGCCCCAGCCGACAGTGCCGGAAAGACACAATTGATCCAACCAGCGGGGATCGTACCCGGTGACGCGATGCGCCAGAAGGGATTGTTCCCACTCGACCGCCGGCGCTTCGAACCCTTCCAGTTGAGAGAGAGCTTGCAGCACGCCCTGCTCTCCGCTCAGCTGCGACTGCGGAGCCACATGCTGCCAGCCAAGCACCCAATGCATGTACACGGACGGCGATGCAGGCTCGATTTGCTTTCGCAGCTGGCCGAGCGTGAGTCGGTGTATGCGCTGCAGCAGGCGACGCTCGCACCATTCGATATCGAAATCTGTCGAGAAGGATGTTGCTGTTGTTTCAAACGTTCCGCGCAGGATGGTCCCTTGCATTTCCAGCTCCAGCAGCTTCTGAAAAATATCCGAACTGGATACACCTAACAGAGATGTCAGCGAGTTTGCGGTCGCCGGGCCCAGAATCTGAAGCCATCCTTGCAACAACTTCATCACGGCGTTTCCGTATGCAACTGTATCGGTTACATTTGTACTCGTGGACAACAACAACGTGGCGTCAGCAAGATTTTCGTTGGCTACCCAGTGGCAATCCTGTTCAACCCGCAAGATTCGGGCGCGCCCGCTGCGCTCGAGTCGCTGCAGCAGGGACACCCAGCGATAGGTCTCTGGTCGCTGTAATACCGTCGAGGGCAATGCTATGACCTGAATTAGCAGATCATGCATCTCGTGCTCATCGCGCAGATCGGGCCAGCACTCTGCGCGGACATCTGCAATTGCCGACGGATCGAGCCGTCCTGCCCCTTCCAACATGGTGGCGGGCAAGGTGCGGCGCATGGAAACGGCGCGCGCGCGGCGCTCCTCCAATGGCGCATCGTCGAGAAAGGCGTATGGATTCGCGTTCAGCAATTCGTGCGCGAACTGCGAGGGTGATGTGGTATCGATTGCGACGCAATGAATCGTACCTGTGCGGATGCCGTCGAGCACGCGCGTCAGGCCGGCAAGATCCATCGCTTCCCCAAGGACGTCTTTCATCACCTCGCGCACCAATGGGTGATTCGGAATTTCGCGATCCCCTTGAATGTTTTCAATGCAGGCCGCAACCTGTGGAAATACACTGGCCAGCAAATCGTCAGAGCGAGTACGCAGAATTTGCGGTGCAACCTTCTTACCTTTGTGAAACCGTAATAGTTGCAAACTCCGCCCAGCCGCCCACGTCCAGCGCGACTTGAAGATTGGAGAGTCGAGCGCTGCCTGTTCCAGCAGTTCTTGTACTGTCTGTACAGTCAGGAACTGAAAGACATCGCTGAGAGGGAAGCTGTGCTGTTCGGCCAGCGAAATGCACAGACCATTGTCCGTCGCTGCAGCCTGCAACTCGAAGTTAAAGCCGCGACAGAATCGCTTGCGCAGTGCCAGGCCCCAGGCTTTGTTGATGCGTCCGCCGAACGGCGCGTGAAGGATCAACTGCATTCCTCCACCTTCGTCAAAAAACCGCTCTGCGACAATCGTGGTCAGCGATGGGATCGCGCCCAATGCAGCGCGGCCGGAGGCGATGTAGCCGATCATCTGCTCTGCGCCACAATCGCACACGCCGCAGTCTTTTTTGAGCCATGCTGCCGCTTCCGCCACGCCTGCATGCGATTGCGAGATGTGACCCGGCATGACATTTGTGGTGCGATTCGCAATCTGCTCGCGCAGGCGAGCAACATAGCCACTCAAAACATCTGTCCGCTGCGGCGCTTCGCCTGCCCAGAAAGGCAGATTGGGCGGCTGGCCGTGAGCATCCTCTACAAACACGCGGCCTGTCTCAATGCGCTGAATACGCCAGCTTGTATTCCCCAGCAGAATCACATCTCCAGCAGAGGAGTCGATGGCGAAATGTTCATCGAGGGTCGCAATCTGTAACCCTTCCGGTTGCATTACGACGGCATATTGCGCGGTATCCGGAATGGTTCCCCCATTGCACACGGCAGCCAGCCGCGCACCACGGCGCGCATGAAGTTCTCCATGCACAGCGTCCCGCATTACGAAGGCTCCATAGCGGCCACGGCTCGATTCAATACCGCGATGCAAAAGCTGAATCAGTTCGTCAAACTCGGCGCGCGTCAGATTGCGATATGGATAAGCGCGGCGAAGCACGGCATACAGTGCATCCTCATTCCAGGATTCAGCGGCACAGGCCGCGACCATTTGCTGCATCAGTACATCCAGCGGCTGCGGCGGAATCTCCAGCCGGTCCAGGTCGCCGGCGCGCATTGCCTGAACGAGGGCGGCACATTCGATGAGATCGTCGCGCGTGGTGGCGAAGAATCGCCCCTTGGGAATCGCGCCTCGCCAATGCCCGGCACGACCAATTCGCTGCAGCGCCGCCGCGACTGCGCGTGTGGAACTGATCTGGCAGACAAGATCGATGGCGCCGATATCAATTCCGAGTTCGAGCGAAGCGGTTGCGACCAGTAGCTTGATTTCGCCATTCTTCAATCTGGTTTCCGCATCCTGGCGTAATTTGCGGGACAGGCTGCCGTGATGTGCGGCAACATTCTCCGCTCCAATCCGTTCGCCGATGGCATGCGACAGACGTTCCACCATTCGACGCGTGTTGACAAAGACCAGGGTGGACCGATGTTCCTGTGCAAGCGTTGCCAGGCGATTGTAGATTTCATCCCACATGGCATTCGTCGCCACGGAACCCAGTTCTTCGCAGTTGGGGACTTCCACCGCCAGGTCCATCATGCGCCGGCGCCCCACCTGGACGATCGTTGCGGGCCGGCGATCTTCCGATGAACCAGTAAGAAATTGCGCGACCAACTCAATCGGATTCTGTGTTGCGGAAAGACCGATCCGTTGCGGCGGTCGCGCCGAAGCCGATAATGTATTGTGTGCGAGACGATTTTCGCCGCACACCAGAGCCTCCAGCCGTTCCAGCGACAACGCGAGATGCGCGCCGCGCTTGTCATCCGCGACCGCATGAATCTCGTCTACGATCACGGTGCGCACATGGCACAAGTTTTCACGGCTGTTTTTTGAGGTCAACAGAATGTACAACGACTCCGGAGTTGTCACCAGGATGTGCGGCGGCTTCTTCAACATGGCCACGCGTTCGGACGCCAAGGTATCGCCGGTACGTACCGCGGTGCGAATCTCTCCGTAGAGATAGCCGCGTTCGAACGCGAGCTGTTGAATTTCGTGCAGCGGCTGATCAAGATTCTTTTGAATGTCGTTAGAAAGTGCCTTCAGCGGCGAAATATATACCACTTCGGTGTG
>JAJZIF010000390.1 GCA_021810735.1 Acidobacteriota bacterium | reverse complement strand
GAAATTACCCGCGCACTTCCTGCCAACGTGGAAAAGATTGGAGTGTTCGTCGACGCTTCCGCCGATGAAATTGTCGCCACCGTGGAGGCCGCTGGATTGACCGGCGTGCAACTCCACGGCGAATCCTCTGCTGACCAGGCCGCGAATCTCCGCGTACAGCTAAAAGAAACCCGTCTGCGCGTTGTCGAGGTGGTCCACTATGCCGGAGATTCCACCGTCTTTGCCCTCCGGCTGCGCGCTCTTAGCTCGCAGCCGGCAGCCGACCCGGACCGGAGCGCCGTCCTTGTCGATGCCCAGATGGCTGGCAAACTTGGCGGTACCGGCGTTCCCTTTGACTGGCGGGCGGCGCAAGACAGCTTTCTTCAGCACTCCGCGCCGCTTCGGTTGATTGTCGCCGGCGGCTTGCACCCGAAGAACGTCCGCCACGCCATCCAAATGCTGCGCCCCTGGGGAGTGGACGTTTCCAGCGGCGTGGAAGCCGCTCCAGGGCGCAAAGATCATGCGCTCGTAACGGAATTCATCCGCGCGGCCCGAGCAGCCGCAATGGAATTTTCTGAAACCGTCCAGCCGTTGGAAAGATGACAATGGTAGAAGAAAATCAAATCGAGGTTGAGATGTCCCATGCTGCGACGGTTCCCGGTCGCTTCGACGCCTACGGCGGCCGCTACGTTCCGGAAACCCTGATGGCCGCCTTGCAGGAGCTGGAGATTGCCTACGCGGAAGTGCAGCGCGATCCCGCGTTTTCCAGCGAACTTTCCTACTTGCTGCATCACTATGCGGGCCGGCCTACTCCGCTCTACTACGCCTCGCGGCTCACCGAATCATTAGGTGGAGCAAAAATTTACTTGAAGCGCGAAGACCTGCTGCATACTGGCGCCCACAAGATCAACAACTGTCTGGGCCAGGGCCTGCTCGCCCGTCGCATGGGCAAACGCCGCATCATCGCGGAAACTGGCGCAGGCCAGCACGGCGTGGCGACCGCGACTGTGTGCGCGCTGTTCGGCATGGAGTGCATCGTCTACATGGGTCAGGAGGACATGCGCCGCCAGGAACTGAACGTCTATCGCATGCGCCTGCTCGGGGCGGAGGTGCGCAGCGTCACTGCCGGCTCCGCGACCCTCAAAGACGCTATCAATGAAGCCATGCGCGACTGGGTCGTAAACGTCCGCACCACGCATTACCTTCTCGGCAGCGTGCTGGGCGCGCATCCCTATCCCACCATGGTCCGCGATTTTCACCGCGTCATCGGCATCGAGGCGCGTCGGCAGATTCTGGAAGCGGAAGGCCGCTTGCCCCATGCTGTGCTGGCCTGTGTCGGCGGCGGCTCCAACGCCATCGGCGCGTTCTATGAATTTATCCCCGATAAAAATGTCCGGCTCATCGGCGTGGAAGCCGGCGGCCGCGGTCCCGCGCTCGGCGAACATGCGGCAAGATTTCAAGGCGGCTCGCCCGGCGTTCTGCAAGGCACGTATTCCTACGTGCTCCAGGACGATGCCGGACAAATTGCGAATACGCATTCCGTTTCCGCCGGTCTCGACTACGCCTCCATCGGCCCGGAACACGCCGCGCTGCATGATTCCGGCCGCGCCGAATACGTCTCCGCTTCCGATGCAGCCGCATTGCAGGCCACCGTTCGCCTCGCCCGCATGGAAGGAATTCTCCCCGCGCTCGAAAGCGCCCACGCCGTCGCGGAGGCAATTCGCATTGCCCCAACCATGAACCGCACCGATATTTTGTTGATCAATCTTTCCGGTCGTGGCGACAAGGACATGGGAATCCTGGCGCGCGAACTCAAGTTGCAGGGAGCCTGATCCCAGGAGCTCATCGATGACCATTCAATTCCAGCAGCACCCCGGCCTCGTCGTGTATCTGACCATCGGCGATCCCGACCTCGCCACCAGCAAGCGAATTGCCCTGGCCGCCATCGACGCTGGCGCCGATGTGTTGGAACTGGGCGTGCCCTTCAGCGATCCGCTGGCCGACGGTCCCGTCATCCAGCGCGCCAGCGAGCGTGCGGTGCGCAACGGAACCCGCCTCGACGATGTCCTCGCGTTGGCCCGCGATCTGCGCGCGGAGCGTCCACGCATCGGCCTGGTCATCTTTTCCTATCTGAATCCCATCCTTCGCATGGGTCTCGAAAGATTCGCAGCCGCCGCCGAAACATCAGGCGTCGACGCCGTGCTCGTCACCGATCTCATTGTTGAGGAGTCGGCGGAATACCGCGCCGTCCTGCGCCGCCATCGTTTGCAGCCAATTTTTCTCGCCGCGCCCACCAGCCCCGACAATCGTCTCGCCCGCATCGCGGAAGTTTCTGAAGGATTCATCTACGCCATCTCCCGCGTCGGCATCACCGGCACGCAGCAGGAGGTCGCCAGCGATGCCCGCGATCTGGTGGCCCGCCTGCGCCGCCATACTCAACTGCCGATTGCGCTCGGCTTCGGCATCTCCAACGCCGCCCACGTTGCCGCCGTGGCGGAATTTGCCGATGCCGCCGTGGTTGGCAGCGCCATCGTCGGCCTCATCGAACAGTCAGCACCCGAAAATGCCCCCGGCGCGGTGGGCGAATTTATCGCCGCGCTGCGCTCCCCAATTCCCAGTGAAACCACGGTTTCCTGAAAAATTCTTCGCAGTCGATTAGGATGAACATCATTATCTTTTTTAGTATTTTCGCGGAAAGTGTAATGTCATGGGTGCCCCATCCTGGCGAAATCGGGGCCCCGACGAGCGTAGCTCGGTGGGGTGGGAAGCTAGGGTGGGATAGAACGAAGCCCGTATTGCAGTATCAGTGAAAATACTCTAAGCAGGCGAATCCCGCGGAGCGCTCCCAGGCATCTCCGTGAACTTGTCTTGAGGTGCTACATGGACATTGCAGAATGGCGTCGGAAAATTGATGAGCTCGACCGCCAGATCGTCGCCTTGATCAGTGAGCGCGCTCTGGCCGCGCAGGCCATCGGGCGCCTGAAACGCTCGACCGACTTGCCGGTATATGAGCCGAACCGGGAAAAGATCATTTTTGAAAATGTCCGCAAGACCAATCCAGGTCCTCTGCCGGACATAGAACTCGTGCATATCTACGAGCGCATTATCGACGTCATGCGCGCGCTGCAGAAAGATGAACTGGCGTCGCTATCGCCAGATAAGCGTGCGACAGATTCCAACCCAACGAAACATTAGAAACGAGAACGGAAATGATTGTAGCCATGCAGGAACACGCCACCGAGGAACAGATCCAGCACGTGCTGGCGCGGATGGTCGAAATCGGTTTCAACGTGCATCGCACCACCGGCACGCAGCAAACGGTGCTCGCCGGCGTCGGCCAGCCCGCCGTCTTCGATGTACAGGATTTTCAGGTGATGGCCGGCGTCGCCGAAGCCCACCGCATCACCTCTCCCTACAAACTAGCGGGCCGAGGCTTTCGCCCTGCGGGCACCGTCATTCGCTTTCCCAATGGAGTGACGGTCGGCGGCGAGGAAGTCATGGTCATGGCCGGTCCCTGTTCCGTCGAGTCGCGCGAGCAGATGTTTACCATCGCTGGGCAAGTCGCTGCGGCGGGCGCCAAATTTCTCCGCGGCGGCGCATTCAAGCCCCGCAGTTCGCCGTATTCTTTCCAGGGCATGGGCCTCGAAGGTCTGCGCCTGCTCCGCGAAGTCGGTGACGCCACCGGCCTGCTCATCGTCAGCGAGGTCATGGAAATTTCCCAGATTGAACTGATGCTGCCCTACGTCGACGTCCTCCAGGTCGGCGCGCGCAATATGCAGAATTTCAATCTTCTGCGCGAGCTGGGCCGCATTCGCAAGCCGGTCCTGCTCAAGCGTGGCATCGCCGCCACCATCGAAGAACTCCTGCTCTCCGCCGAGTACATTCTGTCCGGCGAAAATTACGATGTCATGCTGTGCGAACGCGGCATTCGCACCTTTGAAACCTATACCCGCAACACCATGGACATTTCCGCCGTCCCGGTCTTGAAGCATCTTTCCCATCTGCCCGTGCTCGGCGATCCTTCGCACGGCACCGGTCGACGCGATATGGTTCCCGCCATGGCGCGCGCTTCCGTCGCCGCCGGCTGCGATGGCCTGCTGTTGGAGGTGCATCCCAATCCCGACAAGGCGGTTTCCGACGGCGCGCAGTCCTTGTTCCCCAGGCAATTTGAGCAGTTGATGGAAGAGTTGCGCATCATCGCCACCGCCGTGGGACGCAACATCGGCCCGCGCCCGCGCGAAGCCGTGTTGCATAGCAGCAGAGTGTAGACAAAAGAACGTCCGATTAGACATTGCTTTGCATCCGCGCACGACGTTGCTGCGTAAAGAACGCTGTTTTGCATCCGCGCACGACTTTGCTGCGTGGAAAGTATTGTTCTGTATCAGGGCACGACTTGAGTCGTGCCATAACCG
>JAJZIF010000389.1 GCA_021810735.1 Acidobacteriota bacterium | reverse complement strand
CGCTTCATGGCATGGCGGACCATTGACGGGAAAGAACGCGACCCACTGGGGCAGTTTGGTGAGCTAGAGACTCTGGTTCGGGGAGTATTCAAGAAAGAGCATCTGCTGGATTATCTTCGCCACTTCATCGTATTTGAGGAGGATGGCGGATTGGTAAAGAAGATCGCGGCCTATCACCAGTTCCATGCCGTTCGGGCCGTGGTGGCGCGGGTGCTTGAGGCGTCCGCACCTGGAGGCAGCGGCAAGGGAGGTGTGGTGTGGCATACACAAGGTGCTGGCAAGAGCCTGGAGATGACTTGCCTCGCGGGCAAGTTGATGGCCCACCCGCAGATGAACAATCCGACGCTGGTGGTGGTGACGGATCGCAACGATCTTGACGGGCAACTGCATGGCAGTTTCGACATGGCGGCGGAGGTGCTAGGCGAGAAGCCCGTGCCGACCGAAACTCGGACCGCCCTACGGGAACACCTGAACAATCGACCATCCGGCGGGATTGTTTTTACCACCATCCAGAAATTTGTTCCGGGCGAGGATGAAGATACTTATCCCACCCTGACCGAACGTGACAATGTTGTGGTGCTTTGCGATGAGGCGCATAGAAGCCAATACGGTCTTCAGGCACGCGTGAATGAGGCGGGAGAGACGATCTATGGGTACGCGAAGTATCTGCGCGATGCATTGCCGAACGCCACTTTCGTTGCCTTTACCGGGACGCCGATTGCCAAGAAGGACAGGGACACCCGCTCCGTATTTGGCGACTACGTGGACATCTACGACATTGAGCAGGCGGTGAAGGACAAAGCCACCGTCCCGATCTATTACGAATCGCGCCTGGTAAAGCTGGAACTGGATTCTTCCGCAACGGATGCGATTGACGAGGAAGTGGAGGAGTTGACCGAGGACGAGGCAGAGGCGGCGAGAGCGCGGACGAAGAGCAAGTGGGCGGCGCTGGAGAAGCTGGTGGGTACGCAGCCGCGCATTGCTACCGTAGCGGCTGACCTGGTGAACCATTTCGAGACTCGGAAAGACGCAATGCGGGGCAAGGCGATGATTGTCTGCATGAGCCGCGATCTGTGTGCGCAGCTTTATGAGGCGATTGCGAAGCTGAGACCACAATGGCACGACCCGGACCCGGAGAACGGTGCAATGAAGGTTGTGATGACCGGCTCAGCAAGCGACCGGGAGGCATTGCGACCGCACGTTTACAGCGCAAAAGTAAAGAAGCGGCTGGAGAAGCGCTTCAAGGATGCGGCGGACCCGCTCCAGATTGTCCTCGTCTGCGACATGTGGCTGACCGGCTTTGATGTTCCTTGTCTGACAACGATGTACGTCGATAAGCCCATGCGCGACCATAATCTGATGCAGGCGATTGCGCGGGTGAATCGCGTTTTCAGTAATAAGCCCGGTGGTCTGGTGGTGGACTACATTGGCATAGCGAACGAGCTGAAGCGCGCCTTGCAGGAGTACACCGAAAGCAAGGGCCAAGGGCGGCCCACCATCCCGGCAACCGAGATGCTGCTGAAGGTGCGGGAGGAGATGGAAGTCGCACGGGGCATGTTGCACGGGGTGGACTATAGCGGCTTTCGGGTGAACGCCCTGAAGCCCATGCGAGCAGCGGCGGACCACATCCTCGGTCTGGAAGATGGGAAGCGGCGGTTCGCCGATTGCGTGCTGCGGATGACGCAGGCGTTTGCGCTGTGCTGCACGTTGCCTGGTGCAACGGAGTATCGGGAAGAGATCGCCTTTATGCAGGCTGTGCGCGCGGTCCTGACGAAGCGTGACCCTGCCATGTCTTTGAGTGACGATGGGAAAGAGCACGCGCTGCGTCAGATACTTTCCCGCGCGGTGGTTTCTGCGGAGGTGATGGACATCTTCGCTGCGGCTGGATTGGAGCGGCCTGACCTTGGCATCCTGTCGGACGAGTTTCTGAACGACATTCGAAGGTTGAACGAGAAGAATCTCGCAGTGGAGGTGCTGAAGCGTCTCCTGAAGGGACAGATACGAAGCAGGTTTGCCACGAACGTAGTGCAGAGCCGCAAATTCTCCGAGTTGCTGCAAAATTCCCTCACGCGCTATCAAAACCGGGCAATTGAGACGGCCCAAGTGATCGAAGAGCTAATCGCGATGGCCAAGCAGTTTCAGGAGGCGGCGGATCGTGGGGAGCAGCTAGGACTCACAGCCGATGAGATGGCCTTCTATGACGCTCTGGCGACTAATGAGGCATCCGTGCGGGAACTGGGAGACGTAACGCTCCGCAAGATAGCGCAAGAACTCACCGCGAAGCTACAGGCGAACAATTCCGTGGACTGGTATGTGCGGGAGTCAGTTCGGGCGAAACTGCGACTAATGGTGAAGACCGTCCTGAAGAAATGGAAGTACCCGCCGAACGGGCAGGAAGCCGCAACGGAGACAGTGCTGGAGCAGGCGAAGGAATTTTCCGAGGCATGGGCGAGGGCCTAGAACGTGATCCGAAAGAAGCGCGCAGCCGCCGGACGAGCGGAGACAGGCGAAGTTTGATTTCTGACCCGATTGGCCATGGCTGTGACCTTTTGGAATTCGCGGAGGAACCGTTTTGTTCAGGAGAGGCTAAGAGGGTGGAGCAGACAATCGACGAGTCCACGATCCGCGAGCGTGTTCTGGCAAACACTGCAAGCCTCAGGGCATGGGCGGCAGCCCGTCTGATAATCGATGGAAATGAGAGCGGCGACATTGGCGCGCTGTACGCCGATTATGCAGCCCACTGCAGCCGCGAGGGGTGTCCGCCTCTCACCAGAAAAACCTGGATTGCCGCTATGAAGCTGGCGGCCTTTGAGACGGAATCTGGCGCGTTCCCATGTCTGCGGATTCGATGATGTTCCTGGCGAATGCAGTCTGGCATAGAGCCGCGCGGGAAACTCACATCGGGCAATCTGCGCAACTAACGCGCGCGACGCGCCCGCGCGCGCGAGGCAGGTTCCGCGCGGCCCGCTACACTGTAGCGGATACTGTAGCGGGTACGGGTCTAGACGGGCTTGTATCGAGTGAGGCAAAGATGACTCAAGCTGATGAAATCATGAGAGAATCGAATTCAGTACAAGCCTGTGTAAATGCCGCCTTGAGGTCTGCAAAACCTTTATGCGTCGGTTCGATCCCGACCCGCGCCTCCAAAACTTTCACGAACATTCCCCGAACGGCGGAGTCTGCTGGAGACATGAGGAACAATTTCCTCACTGGCCACCGCATCGGGCCGGCTGAACAATACATGCGCCGTGGGCATCCAAAGAAATGGTCCGCATGAATTCTCGCTTGTCCCAGTTTGAAGCAGTGGGTTTTGCCCTCGCTGGATATACCTCCTGGGTCTTCGCAGACACCAGCATTAAGATCGCTGGCGCCTCGAATCTTCCCGCCTATGAAGTGATCGGCTTCGTCGGGCTTGCCGTGGTCACTCTCCTGGTTGTGCAGGGCCTGTGGCGTAAGAACATCCGCACCCTGTGGCCGAAAGATCCCCGGCGGCAACTCCTTCGTTCCTGCCTGGACCTCGGCTGCAATTTCTGCGTCGTGATCGCGCTGCGGCACCTGCCGCTCCCGGTCTTCTACATTCTCATCTTCCTTGCTCCTTCCGTGACCACGCTGCTTGCCGCTCTATTTCTGGATGAGCGGCTTGAATGGAAAAAGGCGCTTGCGATTGTGACAGGGTTGGCCGGTGTTGTCATTGCGGTCGCCCCCTTCGGCTCAAGCAGGGCCGGAGACTGGACCGGGTATCTTGCATGCACGGTCTGCGTGGTCTGCTTCTCCGGAAACATGGTCTGGTCGCGGGTAATGACGCAGACCGAGGCTCCGGAAAGCCTCACCTTTTTTTCCGGCGTGATGATGGCGGTCGTCGGCTTTGCCGCCATGATCCGGAACGCGGAGCCGGTCTCTGCGAGGCTGGCAATCGTTCTCGCCGCCACCGGGCTGTTCTGTGTTCTTGGAAGCATCTGCTTCTTCGTCGCGCTCAAGCACACCTCCTCCGCAAATGTGGCTCAGTATCACTACAGCCAATTGTTGACCGGCTCGTTGATTGCCTATCTGATCTGGGACGAAAAGCTTACCCCCGCGATGCTGCTGGGTGCCGCGTTGATTATCGGCGCGGGCTGCTATACGGCAGCCGTATCCTACGGCGCCGGCCACCGGACTCCTTCGTACGATTTGGCCTCGCCAGGCGATTGAGCCGCATCACTCCGCAATGCTTTGGGCTCGGTCCGGCATGCTTGAACTTTGTGTACGATTGAAATAGACGATAAATCTCTTAGTACTACAGTTGTAACTAATGGGCAAGAAGCAGGAGTTGTTGTTTTCGAAAGTGAAAGAAGCGTGCCAGGAATTGGTGATGTCTTCGCCAGTCAGACCAGAGCAGAAGGTGATTCAGGCCGTGCC
>JAJZIF010000388.1 GCA_021810735.1 Acidobacteriota bacterium | reverse complement strand
CGGCTTTGCCATGCAACATCGGACCGATAGATTTCCCCATGCCTGAAAAAACTCACATAGCAAGCTGCCGCGCAGCGGCCTCCTTGTTCTGCGCTGCCAGTTGGGCCTCGAACTCAGCGGGCGGCACCTAGCCGAGGGCAGAGTGCAGGCGCTTCCGGTTGTAGATTTCTGGGCTGAAGATTTTAAGCTCAAGCCCTTCGGAATGATCGCATGCACTGATTTGCCGCAGGCGGGACCGGTCATGGAGGACGAGAACGTCAAAGTCACTTCGGTGCTTGTTCAGCACCCGCCGGTGCACCCGGCCTATGGTTACCGGTTTGATTTTCATGATCGTTCCATCGCGTTCAGCGGCGACACCGTGCCGCTTGAGGCGGTTGCCGACATGGCACGGGGCGCCGATGTACTCGTCCACGAAGCGATGGACGTGCAGGCCACCGAAGAAATGGTTCGTCGAGAGAGTACCCAATGGCATGATGTGAGCTTCGGCACTATGATGCATCACATGCGAGCGGATCACTCACCGGTCGAAGAGGTTGGACGGATCGCGCAGAAGGCAGGCGTGAAAACGCTCGTCCTGTCGCACATGACGCCGGATTCAACCGCCCTGGTGCCTGATAGAAAGTGGATTCAGGGAGCGTCGAAACATTTCAAGGGGAAGATCATTGTGGGCCACGATCTCACGGTGATATAGCGAATTGAGCTATCCGCGAGCGTTGGCGGGATTGAAGCGCTCCTACTCCAACAAGCCTGTCTGACAGAGACGTGGCGCTGAACCAATTTCCTGAGACGGTTCACGATGCAACTGCGGTTTTTGGGTCGGCCTCCGTTCGATTTTTAGAAGATGATCCGCATTCTCGCGCCGAGAAGAGTGGTGGTGTAGGCCTTGGTTGCATACGTGGGGTGAATAGACACTTCTATGTCTGGGCCGAAATCCATGTTCTGCGTCAGACGAAGGCGGTAGAAGGACTCAAATACGCTTTCATGATGTTTGCCGGCGCTGGGTTCACTGTAATTGAAGGCCGCGCCGAACATGTCTCCACGCCGTGCAAAGGGACGGACCTGAGCCAAGCCGAGTGCGACCACTTCTTTTATCGATGTACCAGCATAGGTGCCCAGAGCATACCGGACAAATGGCGTCCAGCCGCTTTCGAACTCATGTTCAGCCGCAAAGCCCCCGCCGTGACCGCTGCCCTGGCTCTTTGTATCGTCTCGCCACATGCCGATATGGAAGCCTTGATATCGCTTACCAATTGAGCCGGAGTACCAACCGGTCTCCACCGCTTCCATATACTTACGGTCAATCAACGTCGACAAGCCCCTCTGTGCCGCGCCTTCCGTATCGACGGCGATAGCATGGACATAAACGTGGGGAGTCGCCTGAAATTCAACCGCCGCTCCTCCGGCAAAGATTCCGTTGTAGGGGATCGCCGCATCGCCATCATTGGCGCCATTTAAGAATTGCGAGGTTTCATTGTCATCGAACATGCTGTACGCGATGAACTGGTTGGGAAGGATTTTGCCGACGTAAAACGAAAGCCGCCTGCCAAGCATGTCCTGCCGCCAGTAGAGGATGTTTACAGTGATCGGTCGCTGTGCGCCGACGCCCTGCATGGAATTCAGCGACAGCCCTGAACCAAGTTTGTCGCTCAGGTTGAACTGTTGGCTGATGCCGATGTTCGTCCCGGAGCGCACTAGGAGGCTGATTGAACCTGCGGATCCCCGATGCGCGTATGCGCTCCAGGCACCAGTGAAATCAAGCCGCCCGCTCGTTTGGTTGTGCCGGACAGTATCCGGTGCAACGGTCGCGTACTGATTCAGAAAAGTGTACGTTGCACCCAACTTCAAGCGTTCGGCGTGGAATGTTTCGTCTGTCAACTTGTCGATCGGACGAAAGATCGCGCGAAACGGATCAGGCTCAATGAGCGGATTCACTCGTATTTTGGCCAACGCCGCCGTGTCCACATCCAGTTGTTGCCTTAGCTCATTTCCGGCCTCCGGCGGCCTCGGCGACTGCTTGGCATGAACGGATTGGCCGGTCTGCGCGGCAGGATGGGGACTTGCCGAGTTGCTTTGTCCGGTCGCAACCAGGCTGGATAGAAGGAACAGCAAAAGCGAGCAACTCCTCACAATTAGGCCTCCGCTGAACCAGGAGTTATTCCGCCTTGTATTGCTGGCTGCAATCTGATGAAGCGGGTTCAGCGCTCGTCAAAAGCAGGTGGCAATAAAACCCGTTGCAGATACGGATGCCATCTTGCCCGATGTGCCATGCATGGGATCGACCGCGGAGGCGCATAGACTCTCTGGCACGAAGTGATGGTATTCGATGGCTTCTTTCACTGTCTACCCTCGTCCAGCAAATTCGGTTGGGTAACCTCCAGCATATCGATCTGGCGCTTGCTGCCGGTGTGATTCGTCGATCATGACGGCAAGAACCGGGTCCTTGGTGTTACAAATATCCGCGTGGGCAAGATCGTAGCGCTTGAGATGAGCCGTGCCGAAAAAGGACCCACTTCATGAACACGATTAAACATATTCAATCCTGCATCGTCGGCACCGTAGCAATGCTCGGAATTGCGGGGTGTTCCAAAACGGCGACCAGTGGCCGCCCGCATCTCTCTCTTACACCTGCAACGATGTCTCGAATCGGCACAGTCGGTCAGCGCTTCCAGTCCTACAACATCGAGATGCTCGAAGTCACTGGGGGCGACTTCTGGAAGCCTTACAGCAAAACGGAGAATGCCGTCCCCAAACCGGCTCAGGCGAACTCTAACATACCTGCCGGAATGAACCCGGACATGTATGAATACCGTCGTCCAATCGACCTTACGAATCTACGGCGCCGCAAGCTGGCGGCTGCTCTGGGTCCCGCATACGTGCGCGTCAGCGGAACCTGGGCGAATACGACTTACTTTCAGGACTCGAATGGTCCGGCGCGGAAGAAGCCACCAGCCGGCTTCAACGGCGTGCTCACGCGGCAGCAGTGGAAGGGCGTGATCGATTTCGCCAATGCGGTGAATGCGAAGGTCGTCACATCCTTTGCCACAAGTGTGGGCACGCGCAATGATGCCGGCAAATGGACGCCGAAGGAGGCACGGAAGGTTCTGGCCTACACGAAATCGATCGGTGGCACGATATCGGCGGCTGAATTCATGAACGAGCCGACCATTGCATCCATGGGCGGAGCTCCCAAGGGCTACGACGCGGCGGATTACGGGCGCGACCTCGATGTCTTTCGTTCTTTCATCAAGAAAACCGCTCCCAGCATCACCATTCTTGGACCCGGCTCGGTTGGCGAGGGAGGTGCATTGGAGATGCCGCCATGGAAATCTCTAAAATCGGAAGACCTAATGAAAGCGGCCGGACCCGTGTTCGATGTGTTCTCCTATGACTTTTATGGCACCGTCTCCAAGCGATGCGCAAAGATGGGCGCGCATTGACCACTGAGAATTCTGCGCTCTCCGATGAGTGGCTCTCACAAACAGACAAGGTCGAGACATTCTATGCAGGCCTCCGCGACAGGTTCGAGCCGGGCAAGCCGCTCTGGATCACTGAGACAGCAGATGCAGCCTGCGGCGGGAATCCATGGGCCTCTACGTTTCTGGATAGCTTTCGCTATCTGAATCAGCTTGGAGCCATGGCCCAGCGGGGCGTCCAGGTGGTGATGCATAACACGCTGGACGCAAGCGATTACGGCTTGCTCGATGAGAATACCCTCATGCCGCGGCCCAACTACTGGGCCGCTCTCCTTTGGCGGAAACTCATGGGAAGGACGGTTCTCAATCCCGGAGCTTCCGCTGCGCCGGAGCTGCATCTATACGCACATTGTCAGCGCGGCCACCCTGGCGGTGTCACGATAATGGCAATCAATGCAAGCAGAACTGCCACACAGTCGTTTGAAATTCCAGTAGAGTCGGAACGATACACTCTCACCGCCGCGCAGCTCACGGGCAATGATATCGAATTGAACGGCCACGAACTCAAGCTGGGCGGAGACGATAGCTTGCCGCGGCTGGCCGCTGTTCCCGTCCAGTCTGGGACTCTGACATTCGCTCCGGCAAGCATCACATTTATTGCCGTTCCAAACGCGAACAACCCGAGTTGCGGTTTGGAGGAATGACGAGCGAAATCTCCAGTCCTCAGCCGAGCTTCAGATCTGGCAATTTTCAGAAAAAAGCATCGGCTGTACAGCCTTGGACATCAAGGGTATGTTGCTTCATAGAAGGAAACAGGAGTGAATGATGTTCAAGAACATAACTGTCGCTTTTGACGAATCGCCTGAGGCAGAGCGGGCTTTTCGTGCGGCGCTGGAGCTTGGCAGGATCATCGGTGCACAAATTCGCATCGTCACCGTGGTTGAAGATCTGCCTGCTTATATGGGCTACGTCTCGGCGGTAGCTCCTGAC
>JAJZIF010000387.1 GCA_021810735.1 Acidobacteriota bacterium | reverse complement strand
GATGAGTGCGCCGGGGCAATTATGTAACCAATCTTTGTATTTAGACATCGAAGTAATGTGCTGAGGTGTTAAGAGTCGCCGGCCAAGATAGCGGCGCGCACCTCAGGGAGAGGTCGACATGCAGATACTGAAGCATCGCGTTGTTGTTGTGGCTGCTGCCGCGGTGTTGCTTGCGGCGGTGCCGGCATTTTCTCAGAGTGAATTCAACCAGGGGTTCGGTCAGGCGGTCGTGACAGTTATGCCTGCGCGCAAAGGCGCAAAGGTGCCGAGCATATCGCCGAACCAGCTTGCCCTGAAGGTCGATGGCAGACCGGCAAAGATCGCCGGATGGAAGGCGTTGCGCAACTCGAACGCACCGATTCAGGTGGTGGTGATGATCGATGACGGGGCGCAGGGAAATCTGGCCATCCAGATAGGAGATATGGCGCACTTTATCGAGACACTGCCGCCCAATGCGGCAGTGTCCGTGGCTTACATGGAGTATGGCGAGGCCAAATTGGCTGGTCCGCTCTCTACGGACCACAGCAAGGTGGCCAAGGAACTTCATCTGCCAATCGGTATCCCCGCCGTCAGCGCCAGCCCCTACTTCTGCCTGTCGCAACTTGCCAAAAACTGGCCGTCGCACAATCTGTCGGCGCGGCGCGTGGTGGTGATGGTGACCGACGGCGTTGATTATTACTACCCGAACTACAATCCTGAAGATCCTTACGTTTTGGATGCGATTCACGACGCGGTTCGCGCCAGAGTTGCCGTTTATGCGATCTACTGGCGCAATCTGGACACGCCGTATGGGTACGGGAGCTACGACGGCCAGAACCTGCTTGCGGAGTTAACCGCAGCCACAGGCGGGTACAGCTATTGGATAGGGATGGGCGATCCCGTCAGTTTCCAACCCTATTTCAAGAATCTCGATCACCGGCTCAAGCACCAGTATGAGATCTCCTTCAATGCGCCTTTGCGCCGCCGGCCCGCTGTGGAGACGTTGAATCTGCGAGCCAAGGGCATTGATGCCAAGATCGTAGCCCCTCATCAGATTTATGTGAGTCATCCGGTTCAGACGAGCCAAGATTGATGGCGAAGCAGTGAATCGTCAGGGCCGGCAGCCGCGACTACCGGCCCTGAGGCTTCTGCGTGAAGATTCATTTCATTTTTTCGGTAGCGCGTGGGAAAATGCTTTCCGGCCAAAGGCAGCGCTGCCAGCAGGAAACACAATCACCGGCCCGCATTGCGTCGCGTGGGCCTCAATTCCGTATCGAAATTGCGTGTTTGGACATCTAAGATATTTGGGTCGAGGTGGCATAGATTGCCGGCAAAGGGTAGCGGCACACACCTCGGGGAGAGGTCGACATGCAGATACTGAAGCATCGCGTTGTTGTTGTGGCTGCTGCCGTGGCGTTGCTTGCGGCGGTGCCGGCATTTTCTCAGAGTGAGTTCAACCAGGGATACGGCCAGGCGGTGGTGACCGTTTTGCCTGCGCGCAAAGGCGCAAAGGCGCCAAGCGTATCGCCGAACCAACTAACCCTGAAGGTCGACGGCAGGCCGACGAGGATTACAGGATGGAAGGCGTTACACAATTCGAACGCACCGATCCAGGTAGTGGTGATGATCGATAACGGGCTCCGGGAAAGTCTCGGCGTCCAGATGGGATACATAGCGCACTTTATCGAGACGCTGCCGCCCAATGCTGCCGTGACCGTGGCTTACATGGAGTACGAATCAGCCCAATTGGTTGGTCCTCTCTCCACGGACCACAGCAAGGTGGCACAGGAACTTCACTTGCCGAACGGTATCCCCGCTGTCAGCGGCAGTCCGTACTTCTGCCTGTCGGCGCTGGCCAATCACTGGCCGTCGCGCAATCCGTTTGCGCGACGCGTGGTGGTGATGATCACCGACGGGGTGGATTTCTTCTACCCGAACTACAATCCCGAAGATCCTTACGTTTTGACCGCGATCCACGATGCGGTTCGCGCCAGAATCAGCGTGTATGCGATCTACTGGCGCAATTTGGGAGTGGCGTTTGGGTATGGGAGCTACGACGGCCAGAACCTGCTTACGGAATTAACCGCGGCCACAGGCGGGTACAGCTACTGGCAGGGGATGGGCAATCCCGTCAGCTTCCAGCCCTATTTTGACAATCTCGATCACCGGTTCAAACACCAGTATGAGTTATCCTTCAATGCGCCTATGGGCCGCCGGCCCGCGGTGGAGACGTTGAATTTGCGGGCGAAGGGCCTTGACGCCAGAATCGTCGCCCCTCACCGGGTTTACGTGGGTCATCTGGCGGAGACGAGCGCGAATTGAAGACGAAGCAGCAATTGTCCTGGCTGGCAGCTAAGACCGCCAGCCGGGAACCCGTCTATAAGATCGATCCCATCTCTCCAAATGTGGACGTCCGCAGGTGATTTTGCGGGGAGCGCACGGCTTTTCGCGAGAGACTGAGCGCCTGCCCGCCGCAATCCGTGAACCCTGGCACCCGGCGTGTGAATCTATTGGTAGGTATGCACCCATTGAAGAAGATGTGATATCGTGCCCGCGCACGCCGGATCGCAGTTTCCGCAACACCGCGCTTCCCCGGCCAGCAGCATTCCGAAAGAACACAGGAGAACCTTTTGTCCGACCTGCAGCTCACCACGCCGGTTCCGGCCGGCGCCAACGCTTCCGTCGCGCCGGCGACCGCGGCCGAAATCGAGGCGTACGAGCACGCGCACTGGAAGCCGCGCGTAAACCCGTGGCTGATTGCCATGACGGTGGCGCTGGCGGCATTTATGGAGGTGCTGGATACCTCGATTGCCAACGTGGCGCTGCCCCACATTGCGGGCAACCTGGGCGCGAGCGAAAACCAGAGCACCTGGGTGCTGACCAGCTATCTGGTCTCGAATGCCATCGTATTGCCGCTGGGTGGCTGGATCTCGAATGTGATAGGGCGGCGGAACTTCTTCGTTACCTGCATTACTATTTTTACCGTTTCCAGCTTTCTTTGTGGCGCCGCGCCCTCGCTGCCTATGCTTCTTTTCTTCCGCGTGCTGCAGGGCGCTGGCGGAGGCGGTCTGCAGCCCATGGCGCAGGCGATCATGGCCGACTCCTTCGAGCCGCAGAAGCGCGGCCAGGCTTTTGCGCTGTATGGCCTTGTAGCTGTAATGGCGCCTTCCATCGGTCCGACGCTGGGCGGCTGGATCACCGATAACTACTCGTGGCGCTGGATCTTCTTTATCAACATTCCTGTTGGCATACTGGCCTTCATTCTGGTTACGCGGCTGGTGGACGATCCGCCGTGGATCAAGCCCGACCGCGGGCTGCTGCGCAACATCGATTACGTGGGGCTGAGCTTTCTGACCATTGCCATGGGCGGCATGCAGATGATGCTCGACAAGGGCGAGCAGAGCGACTGGTTCGCATCCGACTTTATCCGCATTTGCGGCGTGCTGTTCATCGTGGGCATGATCGGGCTGATCGGCTGGGAGTGGACGCGGAAGCAGCCGCTGATGAACCTGAAGCTGTTCCGCTTTAAAAACTTCGCCATCTGCTGTTTTTTGATGATGCTGGTGGGCGGCGTGCTGAACGCTAACACCGTGTTGCAGCCGCTGTTCATGCAGCTCTTGCTGGGCTACACGGCTAAGACAGCGGGTCTGGCGCTGACCGCCGGCGGGCTGACGCTGGTGGTGGTGATGCCATTGGCAGGCATTGCCACGGGCAGGTTTTCGGCGCGCACGCTGACGCTGATCGGGTTTGCCATGCTGGTGCTGACCTTCCGCTACGCGGCGTATTTGACGACGCTGCAAATGAGCTTCGCCCAGGCTTCGTGGCTGCGCGTGGTGCAGATGCTGCCGTTGCCGTTCTGCTTTATCTCCATTACCAATGCCGCCTATATCGGCCTGCCGAAGCAGGAGAGCAACCAGGTGTCGGGGCTGATCAACTTTGCGCGCAACATCGGCGGCAGCATTCTGATTGCCGTCACCAACGCGCAGGTGACGAACCGCGCTTTGTGGCACCAGCAGCGTCTGCAGGCGGACATGCAATCGGCTAACCTGGGCTACCGGCATCACCTGCAGGCGCTGACGGGCTATCTGAACGGCGTGGTCGGCGCGGCCAACAGCCACGGAATGGCGCTGGCGACCATCTACGGCGAACTCAACCGGCAGGCGCAGATGCAGGGCTATCAGGATGTGTATATGGAGCTTTCGTGGATGTCGATGCTGCTGATCGTGCTGGCGTTTCTGCTGAGCAAGAACCGGCCCGGCGAAGGCCCGGGCGCGGAAGCGATGCACTGAGCGGCTGATCGCTTTGCGGCTACGGACGATGCCCGGGAATTGCCGCATCGCGAAGCGCCATGTTTAGCAGAAAATACACTGCAAAAAATCCTGTGGAAAATAAATATTTTTAGGGGGGGGTGGGTGCGTTCCCACGGGTTCTGAA
>JAJZIF010000386.1 GCA_021810735.1 Acidobacteriota bacterium | reverse complement strand
AGCTCGAAGAAAAAATCGCGGAGTATGAGCAGCTCAAAGAATTCAATGAAAACATCGTCGAATCCATCAACATCGGAATTCTGGCCGTCGATCTCGCCGACCGTATCGATAGCTGGAACGCCCAGATGGAATCTATGTACGCGGTGCCGCGTGCGAATGCACTGAATCAGCCGCTGGCAAATCTGTTTCCGCCGGATTTCATGAAGGAATATGACCGCGTGAAACATGAAACCGGCGTACACAATCTCTATAAATTTCAACTCGCAACACGCGCCGGAGAAATTCGAAACGCCAACATCGCCATTGCCCCGCTGGTGGATAAGGATTTCAATACGGTGGGCCGTATCATCCTGGTCGACGACATCACCGAACGCGTCCAGTTGGAAAGCCAATTGATGCAGGCCGATAAACTATCTTCCATCGGCTTGCTGGCGGCCGGCATCGCCCACGAAGTGAACACCCCGCTGGCGGTGATCTCTTCCTACACCCAGATGATGGCCAAGCAGATTCGTGGCGATGAGCGTACCGGTCCGCTGCTGGACAAGATTACCCAGCAAACCTTTCGGGCCTCGGAAATTGTCAACAGTCTGCTCAATTTTTCGCGCACCAGCACCATCGAGTTCAAAGCCATCAGTGTGAATCACGTTCTGGAGGAGACACTGGCATTGCTGCGGCACCAGTTCACGACTGCCAATATCAGCATCGAACTGGCCCTGCAGCCGGAACTGCCGGACATCCTTGGCAATATGGGGAAGCTCCAACAGGTGTTCCTCAATTTGTTTTTGAATGCGAAAGACGCCATGGCCAATGGCGGGGTACTGCGAGTGGAGACCGTCGCCAACGGACAGATCGAAGTCATCATTGGGGACACAGGCTCTGGCATCGCGGCGGAAAATCTTCGTCGAATCTACGATCCTTTTTTCACTACGAAGTCCGCGGGGGTCGAAGGCCAGCCGCGCGGTACCGGCTTGGGACTCTCGGTCAGCTACGGCATTATTCAAGAGCATGCCGGAAAAATTCACGTGGAAAGTAGAGTTGGCCATGGCACCACGTTTCATCTGCAATTCCCTATCTTAAGGAAGCCCGTTCATGTCTGACGCTACCCAACCCGACCTTCAAGACGCGGACAGCCCTCTGCCGCTTCGCCTGCTCATCATCGACGACGAAGCAGCGATCCGAGAGTCGCTGCAACTTCTATTGGAGATCGAGGGTTTTGTCGTTGGCACCGCGCCCGATGGCGCCGCCGGCCTGCGAACTCTCGAGGAGTCCGTCTACGATTTGGTACTACTCGATTTGGCCTTGCCGGGTCAGAGCGGTTTTGAGGTCCTTCAGGCGATACGCGAGCGGCACGCAAATCTTCCTGTAATCATGATCACGGCGTATGGGACGGTGCAGAATGTGGTCGAAGCCATGCACTTCGGCGCCAACAATTTCATTCAAAAACCCTGGGACAACGAAAAACTTCTCGCCGATATTCGCGGCGCCATTGCGCAGCATCGCGCCGAAACGGAAAATATCCACCTGAAGCGCGCCCTGAAACAGCGATACAGCTTCGAAAACATCATCGGGAAAAGTGAGCCGATGCAGGCAGTGCTGGACCTGGTTGGCCAGGTGGCTCCCAGCCGCTCCACAATTCTGGTTCAGGGTGAGAGTGGAACCGGCAAGGAATTGATTGCGAAAGCAATCCATTCGCATTCCCCGCGTCGTGACAAACCCTTCGTTCCGGTCCATACCGGAGCCGTGCCCTCGGACTTGCTGGAAAGCACTCTCTTCGGCCACGTCAAGGGCGCGTTCACTTCAGCCATTGCATCCAAGAAGGGCCTGTTTGAAATCGCCAACGGCGGCACCTTGTTCCTGGATGAAATCGGCACCATGGCGCTGGACACCCAGGCGAAATTGTTACGCGTCCTGCAGGATCGAAAATTTATGCTGGTGGGCGGCGTGCAGGAGATTCAGGTCGACGTGCGAATCGTCGCTGCCACCAACGCGGACCTTCGCCTGGCTGTGCGTGAGGGGCGGTTTCGCGAAGATCTCTATTATCGACTGAACGTCATCACCATTGATCTCCCCCCCTTGCGGAATCGAAAGGAAGACATACCACTCTTGGTCGCGCACTGCCTGAAGCGTTTTTGTGAAGAAAATCAACTTCCTCTGCGCACAATTTCCGCGGAAACCATGCGCGCCTTGATCGATTACTCATGGCCCGGCAACGTGCGAGAACTCGAAAATGTTATCGAGCGCTGCGTTGTGCTCTCGACAGAACAGACAATTCCCAAAGACCTGCTGCCGGACCACCTGACCGGCCGCACCTATGAAGCCAGCCTGCTCGAACAGGACCCGGCCGCGTCGTTATTCGAAATTCTGGAAAACATAGAGAAGCGCATCATCACCGACCGCTTGGAGCAATGCAACTGGAACCAGACGGACGCTGCGGAAGCCTTCCACATCCCGCTTTCCACGTTGAATCAGAAGATCAAGCGGCTGAATGTCGAAATACGAAAGAAGCTGAAGGATTCACCGGGGTCGCTGATCGATATGTAAAAAACCGATCCCGCGTTGACGCGCCTGCGACCGGCTTAAGCTGCCGTCAGCGCTTGATCGAGGTCTGCAAGAATGTCTTCCACATCTTCAATCCCTACCGAGATGCGAACCAGCCCATCCGTAATGCCGAGCTTGCGCCGGCCTTCCTCGCCGATCGCAGCATGGGTCATGGAAGCCGGATGCGAGATCAGCGTCTCCACTCCGCCCAACGATTCCGCTAGCGAGCAGATATGCAGTTTCTTCAACATGCGATTGGCCGCTTCCAGCGAGCCCAGATCGAAACTCAGCATTGAACCGAAGCCGGACATCTGCCGCTTGGCCAATGCATGCTGCGGATGATCTGGCAGACCCGGATAAAAGACCTTCCGCACCTTGGGGTGTTTGCGCAGCCAGTCGGCAACATTGCGTCCATTGGCGTCATGTTGACGCATCCGGACGGCCAAAGTCTTCACTCCACGCAGTAGCAGCCAGCATTCAAAAGGCGACAAAATACCGCCGGTGCATTTCTGCACAAAGGCAAACGTTTCGGCGTGCTCGGGCTTGGTGCCAATCAACACTCCGCCTAACCCATCGGAATGCCCGTTCAAGAATTTTGTCGTGGAGTGCATGACAATGTCAGCCCCCAGCTCGATGGGCCGCTGAAAATATGGCGACATGAATGTGTTATCCACGCTTAATTCGACACCGTGACGATGACAAATATCCGCAACTGCCGCAATGTCGGTCAGCGCCATCATTGGATTGGTCGGCGTTTCAATATGCACGAGTTTGGTAGTCGAGCGAATGGCGCGATCGACACTCTCCGCATGAGAGGTGTCGACATACGTGAACTCCAGACCATACCGCGCCAACACCTGGTCGAAGAGACGCGTGGTCCCTCCATACATATTGTCGCTGCATACAACGTGGTCACCGCTCTTCATCATGGTGCAAAGCGCCGTGATGGCCGCCATCCCGCTTGCAAACACATGGGCGGAAGTTCCGCTTTCCAGCGACGCGAAATTTTCTTCCAGCGCCGTCCGCGTCGGGTTCGAGACACGAGAATATTCATATCCTTTATTCTTGCCAATCTCCTCCTGCACGTAGGTGGAACTCGCGTAGATGGGAACATTGACCGCGCCAGTTACCGAGTCAGCGGACTGCCCATCATGGATCGCGCGAGTTGAAAAACCTTTTTTTTCTTCAGCCATGTCACGGGTCCTTGCGAGTTGCGTGCATTTGGTGTCGCCAAAATTCAAGACGGAAATTCAAATGCCGCCGTCGAAAATGTTCTTCGAAAGATATCGCTCGGCGGAGTCCGGAATGATGGTCACCACGCGCTGCTCTGGCCGCATGGTGCCTGCCAGTTCGAGTGCCGCGAATACATTGGCGCCGGCGCTGGAGCCGCCCAGAACGCCTTCCTCCAACGCGAGCCGCCGCACCATGGCAAAAGCATCGCGGTCCGTCACGCGCACGATGGCATCGCAGACGGATGCATCGAATGTTTTCGGAACGAAGCTGACGCCAATTCCTTCCACCTTATGTTTGCCCGGGCTGCCGCCCTGCAATACGGAGCCTTCGGTTTCCACGGCCACCGTCCAGACACGGCCCAGCTCTTGGCGCAATCGGCGAGCGATCCCGGTAAAAGTTCCACCGGTCCCAATCCCTGTGACAAATGCGTCGATGCGGCCTTCCATCTGTTCCAGAATCTCCTGCGCCGTGGTTCGAAAGTGGAAATCCGGATTTGCCGGGTTGTCGAATTGTCGCGCCATCCATGCGCCCGGAATGGAACGCGCGCGATCGAGCGCCCGTTGAATCGCACCCTGCATGCCTTCGTCCTCCGGCGTGCGTTCCACTGTCGCGCCAAAGCCGCGCATCAGGATGCATTTTTCCTCAGCAAAGCCCTCCGGAACAAAC
>JAJZIF010000385.1 GCA_021810735.1 Acidobacteriota bacterium | reverse complement strand
TCCTATAGAACCCCAGTGAATGCTGGGGTTTTCGTCTTTATGCGTCCAGTGGCGTCCAGTAGAAGCCACGCTTTGCACGGGGCACTTCTGGGGGTATTCAATCTGCTTGGAACCCTGTCGGAGCACCTCGCCCACCATGCTGATCACGCTCCACTGCAGCTCGCCGGTTACATCCTGCTGGCGGTCGCTGGTGACGTGAATCCCGGCCTGTCCGGTTTCCGCATTCGGCAGGCCGTTGACCAGAATCGGAGCGAAAAAGTGCTTCGCCTGGTAGAACTGGAGCGCTAAACCAATTCGCTTTCCCTTGGCTCTCGGTTAGACTCGAACTTGCATGTTCGTGTCTTCCGATCTGCATACCACCCAGGTGATCGGCGTCATCCCGGCGCGTCTTGCCTCCACGCGTCTACCGCGCAAGGTACTGCGAGAGATTGCCGGCAAGCCGATGCTGGCGTGGGTATATCAGGCCGCTGCTCAGGCCCGCATCTTCGATCGCTTGATCATTGCTACGGATGCTGACGAAGTGGCTGAACTTTGCCGCGCCCAGGAATGGGAGGTCCGCCTGACATCGTCCGATCTGCCCAGCGGTACGGACCGAGTACATGCCGTGGCACAACAGTTGATGCACGAAGATGTGCGTGTCGAAGCCAACGATATTTTCGTCAACATCCAGGGCGATGAGCCACTCCTTCGCCCTGAACATTTCCATGCTTTGCTGCGTCCCTTTCAGAACGCTGAGGCATACGTTTCAACCGTGATGACTCGTTGTCCTGCGGACGACATAAGTAATCCGAATGCCGTCAAGGTGGTCGTGGATCGCGCTGGAAAGGCACTGTATTTTTCTCGCGCCACCATCCCCCATGATCGAGATGGGCGTGGCGACAAGGCTCTCTGTTGGAAGCATCTGGGGCTCTATGCCTACAGAAAGCACATTCTCGATCGCTTTGCCGGTTTGCCGACAGGCCAATTGGAAACCACAGAGCGGCTCGAACAACTTCGGCTGCTCGAAAATGGGATCTCCATCCACGTCGAGCCGGTAGAATACGATACCATCGGCGTCGATACAGAAGCCGATCTGAAAACGGCATCCGCGCTCCTGATGCAGCCGGAGCGGCGCCCGCCGGCACCCTGAAGATTTTTCCCGCTCTCGCCGCTGCGCGCCAGACGAAACCGGGTGCTTCCGATACACTGAATGCTGGAGATCAGGATGAATCTGTTTCGCTTTCTTCCTCGGGCGGGCACCCGCCTGAAGCTGGGAGTTTATTTGTGCGCTGTTTTGATGGCTTCTTCCATGCTTGGGCTGGCGCAGTCCAGCAGCGACAACGGCAGTAATAGCGGCAGCACCACCCCGACAATCAACAATTCGAATGCACACAATGTCAGCGCGGGAAACTACATTCCGCCACCGCTGCCTTCCGGTCCAAATGTCTACTACAACCACCGGTGGGATATCTACGCCGGTGCGGCTTATACCAATTTTCTGGCTGGACCCGCACTACTGCAACGATCCAATCTGGGTGGGTGGGAGGCAGCTGCGAGTTACTGGCTTGGCTGGCACTGGGGCCTGATAGCCGACGCGCGCCAGTACATCGGCACCTCCGGCGTGTTTCCGAACGCAAACGGCGGCCTGCCCATTCCTCCTTGCCCGCCATTTGAAACTACCTGCTACAACAATCCAACTGTGACCGGCCCGCGCATTATGCAGTATTACTTCATGGCGGGGCCGGAATATCGCATGTTTCGCCGCGCCAAGGCTTCCGCCACGTTTCATACGATGTTTGGCAATGCCTGGGGCATTTTCGACTCCGCCCACCTGACGGGCCTGAATGTTCAGACGATCGGACTCTTTGCGACTCAATGGACCTTCGGCGGGGCCATCGGTAGCACATTCGACTACAACTACAGTCCTCGGATCGCTTTTCGCATACAATCGGAACTCTTACTGACGCATTATGGCGGTACGGCGCAGCAGAATTTTGGTTTCTCCGTAGGTCCGATCTTCCGGCTCGGCCACCTCGACACTTCCGGCGGTGCGTCTCCATCTAAAAGAAAACATTGGCACTTGCAGGATCCGTTCCACAGGTGACGAAAGTATGTGCACTTTCGTACTTTGACGGGCAAAGCGCGCGAAGATGACTATCGCAACATAGAGCGGATTGGAAATCAGGCTCCCCCCCAGCCCTGAACATTCCTTCCTTTCCGCTCTGTAGTTCTTCCATCAAGATTCAGTCCGAATTGAGGCCTGTTTTCGCACCCAGGTTCCCGATAACCGGACCCAGCGGATCCCTTCGCTTGCTCGCCCACAGTACGGTAGATCGTCCGCAAGCTTGCAAAAAAAGATCAGCCACTTCTTCGGGGGCAAGCCAGTGTGCTGCCGCCTGGATAAGTGGCAGATGTGTACGAGCGGCGGACTCCAATGCTATGCCAATTCGTAGCCGGCGAAAAAGTAGCCGATCTCAAACTTCGCGGTTTCTTCGGCATCCGATCCGTGGATGGTATTTTCCTCGATGCTGCCGGCAAACTTCTTCCGGATCGTACCTTCTTCCGCGTTCGCCGGATTGGTTGCGCCCATCAGCTTGCGCAGATCGGCGATCGCGTTCTCTTTCTCCAACACCATGACGAAAATGGCCCCTGAGGACATAAAGTCAGTCAGTGAATTGAAGAATGGCCGCTGGGCATGGACCGCATAAAAACCTGCGGCCTGCTGTTTGCTGATCGATAATTTCTTGATGGCAACAAGCTGAAAGCCTGCTTTTTCAATCATGGCGAGGACGGCCCCGGTATGGCCCTTGCGGACTGCATCCGGTTTGATGATGCTGAAAGTACGTTGCAAAGAAACTCTCCTTCAGTTGTTGGAAATACAAATACGTTGATACTGCTTACGCCTTGCCAATTACCCGTGCCAGTGTCTCGCCAATCAGTGCCGGGGACTTGACGACGTGGATGCCGGCTGCTTCCAGGGCCTTCATCTTGTCGGCGGCTGTTCCCTGCCCTCCGGATATGATGGCACCGGCATGACCCATGCGGCGTCCTGGGGGCGCCGTCTGCCCGGCGATGAAGCCCACGACTGGCTTTTTCACGTGATGTTTCACATACTCGGCGGCAGCCTCTTCCGCCGTTCCGCCGATCTCGCCGATCAAGATGATCGCTTCCGTGTCGGGATCTTCATTCAGGAGACGAAGCCCATCGACATGGGTGGTCCCGATGATCGGATCGCCGCCAATGCCGATGGCGGTTGATTGGCCAATGCCCCGCTGGGTCAGTTGGAAGACGGCCTCATACGTAAGCGTGCCGGAACGAGAAATGATACCGACGCTACCTTCGGCGTGAATCCGGCCTGGCATGATCCCGATTTTGCATTTTCCCGGCGAGATAATACCTGGACAATTTGGCCCGATGAGTCGCGAGGTGGAATGCTTCAGCTTCTCCCACACGCGCACCATGTCGAGGGTCGGAATTCCTTCCGTGATGCAGACGATCAGCGGCAGCCCGGCATCTTCCGCTTCCAGAATCGCGTCCGCCGCAAAAGGCGGCGGGACAAAAATCACCGTGGCATTGGCGCCGGTCTTGTTGACGGCCTGCTCGACCGTGTCGAACACTGGCCAGCCTTCATGGGTGGTTCCGCCTTTGCCCGGCGTCACGCCGCCAACCACTTTGGTGCCATATTCGGCGCAACCCTTGGCATGGAAGGTGCCTTCGCGGCCAGTAATTCCCTGCACGATCAAGCGCGTTTTCTTGTCGACGAGTACGCTCATTTGCTCCCTCTCGCGGCAGCCACGGCCTTCTCGGCCGCATCCTTCATGGTTTGTCCAATGATGAAATTCAGACCCGACTCCTTCAGAATCTGTCGCCCTTCTTCCACGTTGGTACCTTCGAGCCGCAAAATTACCGGCACCTTCACATTCATCTTCTGTGCCGCCTCCACGACGCCGCGCGCCAGCGTATCGACGCGCAGAATGCCGCCGAAGATATTGATGAATACGGCCTTCACGTTCTTATCGGAAAGCAAAATACGAAACGCATTTTCGATCTGCTCCTGATTCGCGCCCCCTCCGACGTCAAGAAAGTTTGCCGGCGAGCCGCCCGCGTACTGGATGATATCCATAGTCGCCATCGCCAGTCCCGCCCCGTTCACCATGCAGGCAATGTCGCCGTCCAGCCGGATGTAGTTCAGCGCGAACTTGGAAGCTTCGACTTCTAGAGGGTCCTCTTCGTTGGTGTCGCGCAGTTCCTTCAGGTCCTTATGCCGGAACATCGCATTATCGTCGAAGTTCATCTTGCAGTCGAGCGCGAACAGCTTTCCGTCCTTCGTGGTTATGAACGGATTGATCTCCATCAGCGAGGAGTCTGTCTCGACGCACGCTTTGTAGAGGCCGGTCATGAATTGAACGGCCTGGTTGATCTGCGTCGGCTTCAATCCAAGGGCAAAGGCCAGCTTGCGCGCCTGATATGGCT
>JAJZIF010000384.1 GCA_021810735.1 Acidobacteriota bacterium | reverse complement strand
CATTTGCGCGCCAATTCCTATGCGACCCTCATTCAAAGTTTCGATGGCGATCTTGTACCCCTTCCCCGCTTCGCCCAGCAGATTCGTAGCCGGAACTTTGCAGTCTTCCAACACCACTTCACAGGTGCTGGAGGCGCGAATGCCGAGCTTGTCTTCCTTTTTCCCGAGCGTGAAGCCGGGAAAGCTCTTCTCCACCAGAAACGCGTGAATTCCCTTGTATCCGGCTGCCGGATCGACGGTGGCAAACACAATAAACAACTCCGCTTCCTGGGCATTCGTGATCCAGAGCTTCTGGCCGTTCAATACATATTGGTCGTCCTTCTTCTCTGCCCGCGCCTGCAACGCGAATGCATCGGAGCCAGAGGCGGCTTCGCTGAGCGCGTAGGCACCGACCCATTCCTTCGCCATCCGCGGCAGATAGCGCTGCTTTTGCTCATCCGTACCCCAGCGCAGCAGCGCGTTGATGACCAGCGTGTTCTGTACGTCGACCAGGACGCCGACGGAAGGATCGACGGCGGAAATTTCCTCAACTGCAAGAATGACTTCAAAGAACGTGCCGCTGGAGCCGCCGTAGGCCTCGGGAATTTCCATGCCCATCAATCCCAATTCAAATAGCTGACGAATCAGAGAGACATCCATCTTCTGGTGCTCATCCATTTCGCGTACCAGCGGGCTGATAGTCTCGCGAGCAAACTGGCGCACGCTGTCGCGGAACAGGGTTTCATCCTCGGTCAAATACTTGCGGCCCGCGGTCCCGGAAACGTAGTGGGGGATGCTCGCCATGCTTCACCTCGAATCCAATCAAAGTGGGTGAAAACTCCTGAGTGTAGCACCGGCAAGCGGTGGCTGGAAAACTCCACGCCGTCAGGCACCGTCCTCATGACGACGCTGATCGCGCGTAAATCGAACACACCATGTACATCCAATTCACTGGCTGCCGGTAGGGGATAGTTTCCGCATCCCAGGATTGCCGGACAGACTCAACAGATTCGCAAAAATACGAAACGCTCCGGGAACGCCTTCCGGCAGTTGACGATAGAGGGCATAGGCATCGTAGACATAGAAGCCTTTGCCATAGGGAGCCAGCAGCAGGCCCCCTTTTTGCGGCGTCTGGCCTGGATCATGCGTTTCCGTAAGAGCCGCATAACGTGGGTCCCACGAACTCATCAACCCATGGCCGCGTTCTTCCACCCAGCCATCAAAATCGCGAACCGTTATTTTGTTAGGCCAGGTCAATGCCGGATAGTTCGGCTGAAGCAGAACCACATTGGCTGTTTCATCGATGACCTTTTCCGGATTGTTACTGAGCTGATATGGATAGGGCCCAAAATTATGGTCGAATTCCGGCGTGTTGTACTGAACGATCAACGTGCCTCCGTCATGAACATATTGCAGCAGACGCGCGTTGTATGTCTTGAGTTCGGGGCGGACAGCATAGGCACGCACGCCAAGAACAATTGCGTTGAAACTATCTAGGTCGCCTGCTGCAATTTCCTGTGGAGAAAGAAAATGCACATGGATGCCAATGTCCTCCAGAGAACTCGGCACGCTATCGCCACTGCCAGTTACATATCCAACCGTCAGGCTGGATGGAAGATGGATATCGACGCCGGTCGTCCGATACGTAGCGTCCCGATAATATGGATACGGGCGAATCCCTACATAGCCGATAGAAGTTGATCCCGAGCTATACGTCTTTCCTTGATAGACGGCAGCAGCCGTAATTGTGTATTGTCTGGTCTCGACCCCTTTCGGCATCACATCAAATTCAATGTTTTGCTCATCGCCGTCCTGCTGGCTCGTGAAGTTTGCCTTGGCGGGAATCGATGTCCACCCAGCGGGTAGATGCAGAGCGACACTTCCCGTAGCTGGACCTTGTACATTGCTATGAATTAGCACTGCAATCTTGAGGAACTTACTGGTGAGCGGAACAATGCCAGCAATTGGAGAGACCCACACGGAAATCGCTGGAGATACTATGAGGGGATTCATCACTGGTCCGAAACCTGTGATGTGATGAACGGTTTGCACCACCTGGTCAAGCACCACCTGCGCACCGCCATAAGCGAATGTCGCTTGTGCCGACAATGGATAGGGCATGAAGGAATGGTTGAGATAGGCGGGGCTGGAAAGATTGTAGTAAGGCTGTTCTAAGTTCGGGCGTGTGAAGTATGGCTTGGTAATGGTTGCATTGTTCGAAACAGTAACTCCGAAGTCCACATTTTCCACTTTGCTTCCAGCCAGCGTGGTGGGCGGAGCGCCGCGCAGATGCACGGTCCAGTTCTTGTCCGGCGTGGTAACAAGCTGCACATCTTTCACAGCTACCGAATCGGGCCCCTGGTTTGCCAGATGCAGATGCACGCTGAAACTTTGACCGGGAATTGCCGCCTGAAACGTATCCGACGAACCGCCGTAACGCCCCAGATCCGATGGGCCCGCATCGTTCGAGACGACCGCTTCGATACTGAGTCCAAGCGCCTGCACCAGAGCGGTGTTGAACTGTACGCGTTTGGTATTCAGTTCATGGAGCATATTGTAGCGGGCAGATCCCGGCAGAGATTTCTGCTGGATTTCCTGAATCAGCGCTTCGGTCTGCAGGAGTCCGTTGGCCAAATCCGGCGCGATCTTTTCCGGGGATGCGACAGAATAATTCTGGATCGCGTGCTCGACCAGAGAATTGATGGACAAGAGCCGGTCGCGAATCCAACCCTGTTGGCTGCTGGGAGCATAGTCCGCAATTCCCATCAGGGAGACATCAATTCCGTCAAAGAAGTTCGTCTCGGTGGGGGTGGTGGCAACCCGGGACGCATAGAGGTGGTACCCGGTGAAGGATGGTCCAGCGGCAGGAATGCCGTAGCCGCCGTTTTGTGATTTTTGCTGGCCCCAACCCTGGCGAGCAATCTGCAAATACGAAAGACCGAGAGCCGGATCATATTGCCCCTCCGGTATCTCCAGCGTGACGGGCGGCTTCCCTTCTATCCAGGTGTCGTAAACATAGTTGCGAAACCGAGCTGAAGCCCAGTGGCCTGTAGCGTAATCGTAGACTCCCTTGGACGTGACGGAGGCAAATGGCTCCCGAGCATACACCTTCAGCGGGGCCCAGGGGAGCAGCCCGGCGCGAATTTGATCCGGGAACACATCCGGGTCAGCGGCCGCCTTATAAACTTCCTGGGCCATTTCGCCGGCTACCTGGTGCTGTCCGTGCCCATCGGAAACGTTGCCGGCAAAGACGGAGGTAACAACCAGCGGGCGAGTCATCCGCACGACGCGCACGGAGTCGTACAGGACGCGATCATATCCCCATTTCTGCAGGGCTTCTTCTTTCGTTTTCGTAAAGCCGAAGTCCGCGACACGTGACCAATATTGATGCGCACCATAGTACTGGTCAGCGGCCAGCAGCTCCTCTGTGCGCAAGACTCCTAGCTGGTCCCAGAAATCCGACGACATCACATTCTGGCCGCCTTCCCCGCGGTTGAGTGTGAACAACGTAGTATCGGCGCCGACATCGCGACTCTCATACGTAAGCATTCCGCCATCTTCATCGTCCGGATGGGCGGTAAATAGAATGAGGCTGGCCCGTGTATGCAGTTTGCGCAAACTCTGCCAAAGTGCCGCGGCACCACGGTCGATCGCGATGGGGTGAACATTTGGGTCGGCTTCTACTTTTGCCGGGGTTTGAGCGAAAGCTGGTATCGTGATCCATGCGAGAAACAATAGAAACGTGTTCGCGATGATTTTCCTTAGCCTGTTCCGATTCATGCAATTACCTTTGAGTATGACAAGATGGTGGCGATTCTGAAACCTGCAACTTGATTTGGCATTCGTCCGGCGCCGATGCGCTCCGCGGTGAATTTCCATCTTCACGATTTTAAGGTATCTCCATAATCTCAGACTCGGAGTTGTTTCCTACACTGAAGCATCGACATGAATTCTCGATCCAACCCGACCGCTGTTGCGGTGAACCCCCCGGGGGCGCCGTCGCTGGTACGTGGCATTGGCTTGACCACAGCCATCAATTTGAATGCGCTGAACATGATTGGTGTGGGACCATTCATCACGCTTCCTCTGATGGTGGTCGCGCTGGGGGATCGTGCCATTCTCGGTTGGATTCTGGGCGCTGTATTGGCGCTTTGCGATGGCATGGTATGGGCCGAACTGGGCACGCGCTTCCCTGAGTCAGGAGGCAGCTATCTCTACCTCAATCGCTTGTATGGAATTGAGCGATGGGGACGACTGCTTTCCTTCCTTTATATTTGGCAACTCACCTTCAGCGCTCCGCTTTCGACCGCGTCCGGAGCTGTCGGCCTTTCACAGTATGCCGCATATCTTTGGCCGAAACTGAATGTCTCCTGGTTCGCGTACCAAGTCGCCATCGGCGGCTGGCTGCATGTACACCTCATCGTAACGCTGGCTTCGTGCGTGGCCATGCTTGCCTGCGGGCTCGCCACGTTTCTGATTTATAGC
>JAJZIF010000383.1 GCA_021810735.1 Acidobacteriota bacterium | reverse complement strand
TGGTCATTGGCCGCGCCTGTCATTCGACGATTCGGCAGCCGAAGCTTATGGGGAAATTCGCGCACACCTCCAGCGCGCTGGTCGCCTGATCGGTGGAAACGACTTGCTGATTGCGGCAATTGCCCATACAAATAGCCTGACCTTGGTGACGCACAACACCGGCGAATTCACCCGTGTGCCCACCTTGTCCGTTGAAGACTGGCAGGCATGAGTATGAAAAAGCCGGAACGATAAAAACATGTCATCAACAGGAGACAACGCTGCGCGCCGCGCACAAGTTCAAGCCGTGCTTACTGCGTTCACCGACACACCCCTGCCAGAGGCCGCAGTCAAGCTGTTGGATGCACTGGGCTACACCAGCGAGAAAACAGCCGATTTTGGCAGCAGCGCAGATTCACTTCTCGGTAGTATCGAGCAGTTCAAACCAGAGCTCGGCCCGATCAACCGCGACAAGATCAAGGCTGACCGCTGGAAATCCTGCGCCTTCTTGTTCCAACTCACCAACGACGAAATCCCGTCGCTAGCGGCAGGCCAATCATCGCTGGGTGCAGACAGCAAACTCGCGCGCGGCCAGATCGAATCGTTCGTCTTTCTGGCCATCGAGTTGCAGGGTGAGAACTGGTCGCGCACCGATTTGGCGGTTATCACGCGCGAGATCAACAAGCGTTTCCCCATGCCCGCCATCATGCTGTTCAAGCACCAGCTCCCCTCGCCCGCAGGCGGGAGACGGGCGGGGGGTGAGGGCGTCTCTTTGGCGGTCATTGACCGACGCCAGAATCTGCGCGATTCCAGCCGTGATGTGATCAATAGCCGCATCACGGTCATCAAGGATGTGCGGCTGGCCAACTCGCATCGTGCGCACCTCGATATTCTGGTGAGCCTGGCCCTGGAAGCTCCCGGTGAACGGCGGCGGCCTAGTAACTTCCGCGAGCTTTACGACGCGTGGATTGATGGCCTCTCCACCCAAGCCCTCAACGAGCGTTTCTACACCGAACTGGCCTGGTGGTATTTCTGGGCGGTCAAGCAGGTGGAATTTCCAAAAGGTGGCGGCGAAGATCCGACAAAGCGGAATTCCATTGCAGTTATCCGCCTGCTCACGCGTCTGATCTTCGTTTGGTTCATCAAAGAAAAGGGCTTGATCCCGGAAGACCTGTTCGAGCGGGAAACGCTCAAGGGGTTGTTGAAAACTGATCCCGGCGCCAAGCCGGAAGACAGCAGCTACTACCTAGCCATTCTGCAAAACCTATTCTTCGCTACGCTCAATGTGGAAATGGGCAAGGAACGCAAATGGGCGCAAGACGGAGGTGGCATGAAGGGCGACCGGCTGATCCACTCGCTCTACCGTTATCAGGAATTGTTCAAGGACGTGGATGCCGCGCTGGAGCGCTTCATGCACATTCCTTTCCTCAACGGTGGCTTGTTCGAGTGCCTGGATCGAGACCTCAGCGAACGCGATTTCCAGCGCGACCCAGAATTGAAAGCATTGGCAGTGAAAGAAGGCAATGGTTGGGTACTGCGTGTGGATGGCTTTTCCCGCCGTAAGGATGCACAACCCAGCGTGCCCAATAAAATATTCTTTGGCGGTGAAGCGCAGGCCGATCTCAATGCCGATCTTGGCACTAGGGGCAAGCGTGTCGACGTGCATGGCCTGGTCGATATTCTCAGTCGCTACAAATTCACCGTAGAAGAGAACACCCCAGTGGAAGAGGAAGTTGCGCTTGATCCCGAACTGCTTGGCAAAGTTTTCGAAAACCTGCTTGCCAGCTACAATGAAGACACACAAGCGACCGCCCGCAAACAATCCGGCTCGTTCTACACACCACGCGAAGTGGTGGACTACATGGTGGATGAGGCGCTCGTCGCCTATTTCGAGCGCCACCTGCCGGAAGCGGCGGAACGCGCCGCCAATCTGTGCCAGTTGCTCTCCTACACGGATGAGGGCAACCCCTTCAGCAAGGAGGAAACCGCCCGCCTCATCGCCGCCACCGAATCCTTGAAAATTCTCGATCCAGCCTGTGGCTCAGGCGCATTTCCGATGGGTGTTCTGAACAAGCTGGTGCATATACTCCGAAAACTCGACCCGGACAATGCGCTCTGGCGCACACAAAACCGCGAGCCGCTCGAAGCCAAGCTCCAACTCGCTCTGGCGAGTAAGGATTTGTCCCGCAAGGACACGGAAATCGAGGAGGCCGAAGCATCCCTGGCGAAATTCGATGAGGATTTCGCCGATAATCGGCATGCGGACTACACCCGCAAACTCTACCTCATCGAGAAATGCATCCACGGCGTGGACATCCAGCCGATCGCCGTGCAGATCGCCAAGCTGCGCTTTTTCATTTCGCTCATCGTCAGCCAAGAGGTCGATCCGGCGAAACCCAATCAGGGCATTACTGCTCTCCCCAACCTGGAAACCAAGATCGTCGCCGCCAATAGTCTGTTCTCCATTGAACGCCCCGCCCAATTGGGGCTGCGCGATCCAAATATCGACGACAGAGAAAAGGAACTGGCCGCCGTCAACGAACACTATTTCGGCGCTCGGACAAGCCGTACCAAGCGCAAGTGGCGGGAGAGGATATTCGAGCTTCGCGAGGAGCTTGCACAATTGCTCGAAGAAGATCGCTTCCTGCCCGAAGGCGCGGTCCGGCAGTTGGTGCACTGGAACCCCTTCGACCAGAACGCAGCGGCTGACTTCTTCGATCCGGAGTGGATGTTCCAGATAGCCGACGGCTTCGACATTACCATCGGCAATCCGCCCTATGTCCGCGCCGATGGCAGTGCGGAATATCTTGCCCAAAGGCGAAGGCTGGAGGCGAGCCGCCAGTACCAAACACTCTGGGAGAAGTGGGATCTTTACATTCCTTTTATCGAGCGCGGCTATCAACTGCTCAAACCCGGCGGCTTAACCACAATGATTGTTTCGGACGCCTATTGCCACGCCAAGTATGCGCAAAAGTCGCAGAATTGGTTTTTGAAAAACGCGCGCATCCTACGGCTTGATTTTCTGAGCGACCTGAAAATCTTCGATGCCGCCGTTCACAACGTCATTTACTTCTATCAGCGCGCCGACGGTGTCCATCACACGCCGGAGCGCCGCGTCCACCACGAGACCTTCGGCAACGTCACCACGCTGCCAAGCGATGAGCAGGCGAAGCTGACGCATCGGACGTTCTTCCCGGAGGAAACACAGCACGCTGGTTTTTTCGCACCGACGCTGCAAATTGGCTCAATTTGTTACGTCAGCTTCGGATGCCGTCCAAACAGCGATGAGAAACGAGCAAAAGGTTTGTTTGTTGCTGCAGATTTGGTCAGCGAAATGCGCGACAAGGAACACCCGAAACGCTACATTGAAGCGAAAGACATTCAGCGGTGGACATACCAACAAAGTCGTTGGCTTGAGTGGGGAACGAAACGTTCACCCAGTTTATTGGCTCGCGCAACTTTTGAAGAACTCTACGAAGTTGCTGAAAAAATCGTTGCGGCAGATGTTTCGGGCGCTGAAAACCGAGCTGCCTACGACGCATCACAGGCGTTTCACAGCCACACTCTAATTTCTTTTGTCCCGTGGCACTCGCTAGACAGCGTACGGAATAACTCGTTGAAAAAAACCGCACGCTACCGTGGCGAGAAGCCACCGCGTCCCGACCTACCAAAACGCGAGGAACTGGAGGCCACCAGCCGCCGCTTCGCCGTGAAATATCTGCTCGGCGTGATGAACTCATCCACCGCCCGCGATTTCCTCCGCGCCAATCGCCGCAGCAACATCCACCTCTACCCGGACGACTGGAAGAACCTCCCCATCCCGGACGTGTCGCCGGAACAACAGCAGTCTATCGTCGACCTCGTGGAACAGATTCTCACGGTAAAGCGCGCCAACCCTAACGCAGACATAACCGCACTCGAATCCGGGTTGGATCATGCCATCGCACTGCTTTACGGAACGACGCCATGACTCGCAGCACTTCCACCACCAGTCCCCATCCACGACAGAGATGAACTCGACACTTTGCTGAGGTAATGGAGCAACCGACATTACAAGGAGCCAGAATGGCCTCATCGAACTTTATAACCCGCGTGGTGTTGCGTAACTATAAGAGCATCGCCACTTGCGATGTGCAGCTTGGCCCTCTGACCTATCTGGTGGGTGCCAACGGATCGGGCAAGAGCAATTTTCTCGATGCGTTGCATCTAGCCCGCGATGCGCAGCAGTTGCCCGATAAAAACTTTAATGTGCTGCCGCCCATCCGCGTGCGGCGTGACCGCTTCTTGAACCGCGATGATGAGTTTCGCCGCATGCTGCTTCTGGCCACCCAGCAGTTGCGCAGCTATCTGGTCAGGGGTTTTGCGCTCGCTGCTGATACTTGGCGCGGGGCGGTGCTTTTGCGATGATGGAGGCACCCGTTGTTCCCGACGATTTCCCGCAGATCAGGAGAGCAGTTCATGGCTATGAATGTCACCCAGAAAATACTTGC
>JAJZIF010000382.1 GCA_021810735.1 Acidobacteriota bacterium | reverse complement strand
TGGCCAGGTCCATGCCCCGCGCGCAGCCGCCCTCGCAACTCAGCATCAACAGAACCACCTCCGCGTTGCTGCTCATCACGGCACTGCTCCTCACTTTGAACCTTCACCGCTTCGTGCTCCTCGTGGAATGCACGTTTGCCGCGATCCTCTGGCTGCTGACCTTTCGAGAAAGCCACCTCAAGCGCTGGCTGGAGTCGCGCCCGCTCGTGCTCCTCGGCGGAGCCAGTTACGCCCTCTACATCCTGCAGGACCCCATCCACAACTGGCTTGACCGATGGAACGCGGCTTACCTCCACTGGCCATACATGGACCAGTTCCTTTTTCCACCCTTGCTTGTGGCTCTCTCGGTCATCGTGTTTCGCTACTACGAGCAGCCGGCCCGCAGGAAAATTCGCTCGCTCGCCAAACGCGAATAATCAGAGTCAGGATCCAAGCGATCCAGGCGAACAAAAAGGCCATCCCACCGGGATGGCCTTCAGTCTTTGCGCCGCAAGGCGCGACTAACTTGGACGGTCAGTCCCCCATGACAGGCTCTTCCGCCTTGGGAGCCACCGGCTTCGCGGGCGCGATCGAGTCGATGGAAACAATCCCTTCCACCGGCTTCTCGCCCAGCACATGCTGGCGATACAGCGCCGCCATGCGCGCATTCTCGGCATCCTGCTTCAGCTTCGCTTCCCGCGCGCGCAGCTTCTCTTCGCGCGAGTTCTTTGCGATGCCCAGCTTCTCGAATGTGTCGTTGGCGGAAGCATGCACGTGCTCTTCGTTCAGGACCAGTTCGTGCGTCCCTTCGTTCATGCCCACGTTCTTGCCGCCGGCGAAGATCTCATGCCGCCCATGCTCGTCGTACCACTTGGTCAGCGTGGCCGTCATGTGCATCTTCTCGATGATGTTCCGCCAGCCGATGCCCGTGTTGTACGCGCAGAAGCTGATCTCGCCTTCCTGCGTCGCATAAGGAATAATGCACTGCTCCGTGCGCCGGAAGTCGTAGTTGAACAGATCCTGGAACCACATGCCCGCGATGAACAGGAAGTTCCAGCGGTCCGCGCGCCGCTTCTGGATGTCGGCCATCGTGCGGTCGCCCGTCACGCTGCCGTAGTCGTGGCCCGTCACGCCGAAACACTTGTCGAACTTCTTCAGCATGTCCACAATTCTGAAGTGCGTCGGCGACTTCCGGGGATCGTAGTTCCGCAGCAGAGCCAGCGCAATGCCGAGGCCGGAAACCATCTTGCCGCGCGCCGCGTCGTTGATCTTCGCAACGTCTTTCGCCAGGCGGTCGGCGTTCAGGAACGCCGTCACAGGCACGGCTTCCTTCGTCTCCTTGTCGATCATCAGCGCCATGCCCACGCCGCAGTTCGGATGGCAGCCGCAGCTCAGCTGGCCCCACTCCGCGTTCGGCCCGTGCACCAGGTCGCCAAAGTCCGAGAAGGTGCTCATAAAGCTGATCGGGAACCAGTCGCGTTCCGGCACGCCCAGGCCCGTCTGGTTCTTCACGTCGTGCGCCATGTGGCTCAGCGTGTAGCGCTGCGCCATGCGCCGCTCATCCGTGATGTCCTCGTCGCGGCCCGTGAATGAAACCGGCTGGAAGCTGATGAAGCTGATCGTCTTCGGATTGTCCAGCGCGAACTGGACAATGCGTCCCACCTGCTCATTATTGATGCCGTTGATAATCGTCGTCACCGGGACGATGTCCACGCCGGCCTCGTGCAGGTTGTGGATTGCCTGCAGCTTCACGTCGAACAGGTTCCCCACCTTGCGGTGCGAGTTCGCCGCGTTGCCGATGCCGTCAAACTGCAGGTAGGCATACCGCAGACCCGCTTCGGCAGCCGCCCGGCAAAGCTCCTTCGACTTCGCAAACTCAATGCCGTTCGTCGCCGCCTGCACCGAGTTGTAGCCCACCTTCCGGGCATAGGCAATCGCGTCCAGGAAGTAAGGCGAAAGTGTCGGCTCCCCGCCCGAGAACTGCACAGACATCTGGCGCCGCGGCTTGATCGTCATCGCGTTGTCCAGCATCGTCTTGATCTCTTCCCAGGTCAGCTCATGCACAAATCCCACCTGGTTCGCATCCATGAAGCACGGATCGCACATCATGTTGCAGCGGTTCGTCAGGTCGATCGTCAGCACCGAGCCACGCCCGTGCGTCACCGTCGACGTGCCGTGGTTGTGCAGCTTCTCGTCGTTGTGCGCGCGAATGTCGCGCCCCGGGAACACTTCCTCCAGGTGGCGGAAGAACGCCGTGTCAATCGACATGATGTCTTCAAAGTGACCGTGCTTCGGGCAGTCCTTCACCATCAGGATCTTGCCGTCCCGCTCGATGATCTGCGCCTTGATCTCGCCCACCTTCTCATTCAGGAGGATCTCGTGCGGCAGCTTGCCGTCCAGAATCTGCTGGCGAATCTCAGGCACGCACTTCGGACACAGCGAGTCCGTCGTACGAGGCCAGCCCAACGGCGGCTTCTCCTTCTCATACGACTTCAGCAGCGGCTTGTCCGACCATTTCGGCGTGAACGACGGGTTGGGGTTGATGCTGTTCAGCTTCTCATAAACTAACCACGCACCCTGAGCAGCAATCGTGACTGCGCGCTCGGCATATTTCACAGCTTTTGACATACTTCAAAATCTCCTGGTCTTTGAGAACGTTGCCTGCGCTCTTGGCGCCTCTGCTACAGCCAGCTTTTCCGCTCCGCGGCCCAACTCCTCAGCGCAAGGTCGGCTACGGATAACCCCTTGTCGGGTGGCCACTTAAGCATTCTAAGAATAGATGCATCCTTTCCGGACTGAAACCTTCCTGCAGCCGAATTGCGAGAATTTGCAGCCGGTGGCGAACTACGCATCTGAATGGCAAGCTACTTTTCCCCGGAAATCACTCGTACCTGCTCCGCACCATCTCGTCTTGGCCAGGAACTGGGCAAAGAAAAAGAGAATTCACGCAGCCGGTAACGCGCAGCCCTCAGCCACGATCGCTCTCAACGCTCACATCGACGGCGGCTCGCCTACCGTCGTCGCCACCCGGTTGATGATGTTCTGGAAGAACACGATTCGCACGTTGATGTGGCTCGCCACCTGCGGCACAAATTCGTTGATCAGGTTCCCGATCGGGTCGGTCGCATAATCCAGCCCCACGCGCTCGGCCGAATGCAGCCAGCCCTGGTGGCGAAACGGCACGTACGTCACCGCCACGCCTTCCTCCGCAATCGTCCCTACCACGTTTGAGTAATTCATCATCGGCGCTCCCGTCTGGCTGTGCGTCCAGAACACCTGCGTCCCGCAGTGCACCAGCCTCCGCAGCAATGACCGGTTCGGCATCCGCCGGAACCCCGGCTCCTGGTGATCGAACGACGGAATCAGAAAGGTCCCGAAAAACTCATCCGTCATGTTCTCTGCCAGGGAAACCCCGGTCGCACGCGCCAACCCCGGCATCCCAGGCCCGTATATCGAGTGCGAATCGCTCCCCACGATAATCGCCGCGCTCCCCAGCACGGAGAGCAGATTGAACGGGTCCGCCACGTCCTTCGCCGCCAGGATCCCCAGTTGTCGCGACGTGTAGATGTGATACGTCTGCGCCTGCAGGTACATCCGGAATCGGTCTTCATTCCTCGCGCAGCAAAGCCCTCCGTGCTCGTTCTGCAGACTGCACGCACCCTTCGTGCAGGGCCTCGGTCTCCACGCAGGTCCTGCCGGCAGCCGTCCATTCTGCGTCGCGTCCTGCTCCGCCATACGCAGTCCCTGCGGCACAGGCGCATCCGGCAGGGCTGCCACCCGGCTACTTCGAGCCGCCTGCGCCATCAGCCACGGCGCCGCCCACAGCAGCAGCCCCAGCAACAAAAATTTGTTCCGGCCGCCCAACCGTAGCCATCCCCCCCCATCCCCGTATTGGAGCCAATGCGTACTCACACGCTATCAACGGCTTAGAGACAGAATCGCCATCCCAGAGATGTATTCGCTGCATTTCAGCCCCGTCTTTGCGGGGTAATCGCCTCGGCACATGCTCCCCAGCCGCGATTGACCTTTGCTTTCCCGCTCCCGAATACTGAACCCATAGTTTTGGAGTTGGTTACCATGACGGACCAGAACCCGCAGCAGCCTCCCAGCCCGCTCGAAGACCTCGCCCGCCGCGTCGGCACCATGGGCGGCGTCGCCGAGGCCGAAATCCGCCGCATCATCGCCTACCTCAACGACGAGGTCGTTCCCGGTGTCCGCAAGCAATCCTTCACGGCCCTGCGCCGTGCCGGAGAACAACTCACCAGACTTGCCGATGAACTCGAAAAAGGCCCCAAGCGTTAGCAGATTCCGCCTATGACTCGATCCCGCGCCGCCCTCCCCGTCCTGCTGCTCTCCGCCTCTCTGGTCGCCGTCACCGGATGTGCCCGCCGCCGCGTCGCGGCCTACACGCCTCCTCCGCCGTCGCCAACCGCGAACACACCCTCTTACAACACCTACCCGTCACAGCCGACCTATCCGCCAAAGCCCCTG
>JAJZIF010000008.1 GCA_021810735.1 Acidobacteriota bacterium | reverse complement strand
CTCCTCGGGTTTATGTCTCTCAACACAAACCGTAACAGGGCACTACCGCCGCCGTTCAAAGGCTAATTTGGACAAGAGTGAGCAAACTCATACGATTTGTGCAGCCGTCACGATCTAAATCTTTCCGCCCCATCTTAGGCTCCAATTGTCTCCCATGACAATACATTACTTATCATCTACTAACTCACAACACATCCCATCTTGAAGCAACCCTCTGCATGACGCCTTGATGCCGCATAAGTTCGAATCGTTGCCCTCGAAATCGCGACTTATGCGTGATGTGCCTCACATCGTTTCACAGATAACCTGAGCACAGTAGGAACTAGGACAGCCTTCGGTATTTGCGTTCCCTCACGAACAGCAACTCCGGCAATTTTCCCTAGTTGCGGCTGATTCCCAGGAGGAGCCATGCATTTTCTCCCCAAACGATCCAATCCCTCCCCGTCCTGCTGGTTGCGGAACTCTCTCGGATTCCTGAGCATCGCACTGATCGGCCTCTTTGGCCTCGTTACTGCCTGCGGCGGTGGTGACAACAGCACCATAACTCCGCCACCCAACGAAGCCACGACCGTACAAATCAACATGGGCGACGCGCCCGCCGACTGGGTACTCGCATTCTCGACCACGATCACTTCGCTGACCCTCCACGGAAGCGATGGATCCATCACCGCTATCAGCACCGCAACTCCGGTTGAGTTCATGCAGCGCTTGGGCACCATGGAGCCGGTTGCTCTCGCGCTCGCCAACCAGGGCAACTACACCAGCGCAACGGTTTCGTTCGGCGACTGCCACGTCACCTACATCGATCCCACCACCAAAACAATGATGCAGAAGACCATCTCCGGACCGTTCAGCGCCAACGTAAACTTCGGCTCCGCAGTCGCTCTGGGCACCACTCCACTGGCCTTCAACTTTGACCTCGATCTCAACCGGTCCCTCACTCTCGACAACTCAGCCAACTTCGCCTTTTCGCCGAATTTCAACTTCTCCGTTGGAGCACAGGGCAGCGGCAATGGCAGCGGCGGCAATGGCATGGGTCCCTTTTTCGGCGGCATGCAACACATGTTCGGCGTAGTCAGCAGCATCGGCAATGGCTATATGGTCATGAACTCGCTGCAGGCCATGAACACCTTCACCATCCAGACCAATGCGCAGACTCAGTTCCGTGGACTCGCCACCAGTCTCAGTCAGCTCACGCCCGGCATGGGCGTCTGGGTCAATGCCTCGCTGCAATCCGATGGCACCTTGCTTGCCACCCGCATCAACGCCATGATGCGCTCCGGCGGGATCATGGGTGGTGGCATTGTCACTGAAGTCAATGGACAGCCTGCTACGCAAATCACCATCGTCATGCAGAACGGCGCAGGAGCAAGCATCAATACCTCGTATCTCTCCAAGACCCTCACCGTCAATCTCACTTCCGAAACAACTTACTCCATCGACGATGACCGCGTCGATCTCGCCAGTCTCCCCTTCACGCCCGTCTTCGATGCCAACAACATTCTGCTGGGTCAAAGTGTCCTGCCCGTCGATGATTCCGGCGACATCATCTCCGGTGACACCTCATCGGCTGGAACCATCACCGCATCCAGCATTTCCCTTCAGGAACGGGGCTTCCGTGGCACCACCGATGCGGAGATCACTCCCGGTACGGCATCCACCTTCACAATCACGCTGAGCCCTGACTGTGCCTTCACTTCGCTCACAGGTGCCAGCTCCATCCTGGTCTATCAGCAAACTGGTACCACCATCCAGGATCAGACCGCCATCCCCACCGGCACCACTGTGCGTGTGCATGGCCTCCTGTTCCAGAACGCAGGGCAGTGGGTGCTCGTCGCATCCACCATCGCCAGCACATAGCTGGTGCAAGTTCCTCGACGTAGTGCCTCCAGGGCACCCAAATCGTTTGGGTGCCCATTTTTCGCACGTTGCTCCGCTACTCCGGCAACGCCACTTCCATCACATCGCGCGCATTGAAAACCCGCCCGGCCTTCAGCCGAAATTCCAGCCTTGCCCTGCGTCTCACGTGATACACCAGCGCAGGGCGAAAACACGCCACGCACCTCCCGCCACTGGCCCGTACGCTCGGATACACCACCCCATTGGATCCCTTGCTCAGTAGCTCCAGCGCAAACGCCTGCGACGCGGCATAGCATCCCGGCACAGGCTCCGGCTCCAGATACTCTTTGAACTTCCCTCGCCCGGTCAGGTCGTGAAATTCCGCCTCAAAATCCGCCAGATAGTCGTCATACGTGGCAGCTTCTTCCTCCGGCCAGTCCACGTCTTCCAGTTGCCGTATCTTGTGTGTCGCCACTTCGGCCATCGCCGTCGTCAGCTCCACGCCTGCATACCACGCACCCCGCTCGCCGCTGTTGAATCGCCCGCCAAACGGCGCCGGATGCAAGAACGCCGCATTCACGATTCGCGCATACGGTACGTCGTAGAGCAGCTCAAACACGCTGACTCCATGCACCAGTCCTTGCTGTCCCAGCAGGCGCTCATTGGTCGCGCCGTCCAGTTCTACCAGCAGGTCTACGTCTTCATCCCTGCCGGCAGCGCGAGCCAGCACCGTTCCCTCTTCGCTGAACTTTGAAGGAATCAGCCGATGCGTGTCCGCAAACGAAAACGTCCGAACCGTCGGCGTCACATCCCACAGCGATACGAATCCAGCAGCCGCCGCACCTGGCTCATCCCCGGAATCCCCATCCGCACCATGTACTCCAGCGGCGTTCTGCCGCCAAACATCGCATTCCTGTTCGGCAGCCGTACCCACTCATCCGCCAGCTTGCGGCTGTACAGAATATTCAGTGCCTTGAAAATTCCCACCAGGTATGAAATCCGCGTCAGCCGGTCCTGGTCCAGCATCCGCCGCTCCGATTCTTTCTTCAGTGCATAAAACGAGGCGGCAGAAATCCCACCCAGCAGCTCACGCGCATCCTGTTCCTTGATGCCCCACGCCTTCGCGATCTTGAAAAACGCCCCCACCGCCGCCGGAGACAAACGCTTCCGCGTCGCTGCATCGGCCAGATTCGCCGCTGTGTCAAAGGAGTAACCCGCAATCTGAGGAACCGGCACTGTTGCCGCCATGTCGCACCTCTGATTTCAGACTACTCCAATTTTGGAGTATTTTCTATTCACATTAAGAGAACTGCGATGCCCCACAGCGTGACAGGATGGCCCATTCAAGCTGGTTGTTGGCTTGAATGGGGCGGGATCGACTGGCAACTGAGAACTGACATCTGCCTACGCCAGCGCCAGCGCACGAATCTCTTCCTTGCGCACTGTCAGCCGCTCCACCAGGTCCGTCCGAACCTCGTATCCACGCCCCGGCGTCTGCGGCACGAGAATTTCACCCTCCGCGCTCACTTCGACTGCCGGCTCAATAATGTCTTCCGTCCAGTAGCGCTTCGATGCAGACACATCCCCAGGCAGCGTGAAGTTTGGCAGCGAAGACAACGCCACGTTGTGCGACCGCCCGATGCCCGTCTCCAGCATCCCGCCACACCACACCGGAATCCCGCGCTCCTGCGCCACGTTGTGCACCGCAATCGCCTCGCTGAAACCGCCCACTCTGCCGTTCTTGATGTTGATGATCCGGCACGACTCCATATCGATCGCCGCAAGCGCATCCCGCCGGTTCCGAATCGATTCGTCCAGGCAAATTGCTGTCTCCAGCCGCTTCTGCAACATCGAGTGAAAATAAAAATCGTCCGCCCATAACGGCTGCTCAATCATCAGCAGCTCAAACTGGTCGAACGATGCAATGTGGTCGGCGTCTTTCAGCCGGTAGGCCGAGTTCGCGTCGCAACTCAGCAGGATGTCGGGCCACCTCTTACGCACGGCCTCAAACACCTTCACATCCCAGCCGGGCTTGCACTTCAGCTTGATGCGCTGGTAGCCGGCCGCCAGTTCTTTCTCCACCTCGGCCAGTTGTGCCTCCAGCGTCGGCTGTATCCCGATCGAAACGCCGCATGCAATCGTTTCCCGCACGCCACCCAGCAACTCTGTCAGCGGAATCCCCTTCATCTGCGCCTCGACATCCCACACCGCGTTCTCCAGCGCAGCCTTCGCCATCCGGTGCCCACGCACCTGTCTGAAAATCCCCGGACACTTCCCGCCATGTTCGGGATCCGCTGCCGCCAGTTCCGGCGCCAGCTCCTGCATAATCACCAGCCATGCCGTATCCACCGTCTCATCTGAGAAATACGGATGCTCCCCGGCCACGCACTCGCCCCAGCCGGTATATCCTTCCGCCTTCAGTTCCACAAGCAGAATCCGCCGGTCTGTCGTAGCCCCAAAACTCGTCACAAAGGGCTTTACCAAAGGCATGCTTAGTTCACGGAGCGTAATCGAATCGATTTTCATAGACCTTCTCTCAAGCTGGCCATTCTGCAAGTTCGTAGATGCCGTTCCCCTGCTCATCCCGGCAAAAGCCCACCACCGCGAGTCCCGCGGTAAATGCGCGCTCAAATTGTCTGTGATTGTTCTGTTGCACTTCCCGCGCGCGCACAACTTCTCCCGCTGCCTTCCAGGCGGTCATTTCGGCGGGAATCATAATGCGCTCCTTGATGGGAGGAAGTGGCTGGGAATCTCCTGCCAACCGGCTGGCCACCCGGTCCGAATCCAGGTTCCATTCCGCCAGCAGACGATCCGTGGGAAGTCCGTTCTGCAGACGGGATGAGGATACACCATAAAAGTCCGGCAAATACCGCCGGACCACCACCCCCAGCTTGTGGATATTCAGGTACGCATTCTTCCCCTCCAGCGGGTCGAACGTCCATTCCATCCGGTCAATGCCCCGGCCCAGCGCCTCTTCCCGCTGCATTAGCTTCAACTTCTGTCCCAAACCCTCATTGCGCCACGCCGGATCGACAGCCAGCATGTGCGAGTGCAGATACGCCCGCGGAGCCCCCGTCTGTCCCGCTTCGCGCTTTTTCACCCCGGGCAGCGCCATCGCAAACCCCGCCAGCTTTCCGCCCTGTGGCTCAAAGGCGCCCATCACCTGCCCGCCGACATGCCGCGCCACCACAAAGGCCCGTCGAGGAATAATGTCCTTCCCCTCGTAGCCCCAAACCTCGCCTTGCAGCCGTACGCACGCGTCCAGTTCGCCGAATGTGTCGCAGATCCGCAGTTCCACCTGCCGCCCGCTCCGCAACTTCGCTTCCCTTACATCCATCCCGATCCCCGCCGCTGCTCCAGCCATCACAGAACCTTTTCCGCCTCACCCGCACGCTTGGCCGCGGTCCATAGCTCTTCCAGGTTTTCCAGGCTCAGCCGCTCCAGCGGCTCGGCACTGGACTCCTCCATCAGCCGGAACCTCCGCCGGAATTTCCCATTCGCATCCCGCAGCGCCATCTCCGGATCCACCTTCAGGTGCCGCGCTAGGTTTACGACCGTAAATAACAGATCCCCAACCTCTTCTGCGATTCGCGCTCGCTCCGGTTCGGCCTCCAGCTCGGCCTCAATCTCCGCCGTCTCCTCCCGAACCTTGCTCAGCAGCCCGCTCACTTCCGGCCAGTCAAAACCCACCTTCGCCGCCTTCGATCCCAGCTTCGCAGCCTCGGCCAGCGCCGGCATCGAGCGCGGAACTGCATCCAGCAGGCCCTCCCCGCCGCTCTCCGCCTGTTTCTTCTCAAATTTCTTGATTTCTTCCCAGTTCCGCAGAACCTGCCCGGCGTCGATGCCCTCAGTCTCCATCCCTTCGGCGCGATTTCCAGCCGCCGCCGCGGCCTCGTCGCCAAATACATGCGGGTGCCGTCTCACCAGCTTCCGGTTCAGCGTCTCCAACACATCGGCAATCGAAAAATGGCCCGGCTCATCCGCCATCTGGGCATAAAAAAGAACCTGCAGCAGCAGATCGCCCAGTTCACTCTTCAGCTCGTCCCAGTCTTCGCGGTCAATCGCGTCAAATACCTCGTACACCTCTTCCAGCGTGTACTTCCGGATCGTCGCAAAGCTCTGCTCACGGTCCCACGGGCAGCCATCCGGCCCGCGCAGCCGCGCCATGATTGCTACGGCCTCGGCAAAGCGTTTACCCGCCTCGTCGGTCGCTCCCATATGCCCTTACTGTAATCCAGATTTGGTCCGGCCACCGAACCCTCTTACCGGCAAGGTTCTATACTGCGGTCTGTGCCCATGTTGATTTCTGTCCTTGTCGTGCTGGTGGGTCTGGCCTTCGGCAGCTTCCTCAACGTCTGTATCTCCCGCCTGCCGGGGCATGAGTCCATCATCCGCCCGCGCTCGCGCTGCCCGCACTGCCAGCGGCTCATCCCTCCGCTGGAAAATATCCCCGTCCTCAGCTGGCTCCTGCTGCGGGGCCGCTGTCGCGGCTGTCATCAGCCCATCTCCTGGCGCTACCCCGCCGTCGAGATCACCACCGCCCTGCTCTTTCTCCTCTGCCAGCTCACCTTTGGCATCACCCGCGTCGGCATCTTCGCCATGATCCTCTGCTTCCTGCTGCTCGGCCTCGCCGCCACTGACGCGGAAACCCTCACCCTCCCCAATGCGCTCACCTACCCTGGAATCGCGATCGGACTCGTCTACACCGCCTCCATCCCCCGCGCCATGATCAGCTTCCGCATTGCTGACGTCGCCAGCTCCATCTTTTCCGCCATCGGCTTCGCCCTGCTCATCCTCGCCATCCGCTGGATTTACCTCAAGGTCCGCCATGTCGAAGGCCTCGGCATTGGCGATGCCAAGCTCATGGCCATGATTGCCGTCTGGATGGGTCCCCTGCTCACCGCCGAAGTATTCTTCATCGGCGTCTTTGCCGCCGCCATCTACGGAATCCTGCTCCTCATCACTGGCCAGAATCGCGGCATGCAGACGCAGCTGCCCCTCGGCTCATTCCTCTGCGGAGCCGCCCTTTTCGTCCTTTTTCAAGGTCAGGGAATCTTAAAGTGGTACTTGCAGTTCTTCCACTAAACTGCCGCGTTTCCACTGAATAGAGCTACCGCCTGCTTCAGATGGTGCAGCCCGTGTACGCGGTGGAATCGCCGCCACTGCCTCGCCGTCAGCGGGCCGAATATGAAGTGCATTCCCACCGGGCTTTTCCCGAACTTTGCCTCGCACTCCACCAGCAAATCGTCCATCTTTTCCAACTCAGCCCTTAGTTCGGCTACCAGTTCCGCGCCGGACTTCGCACCCCATCCCAGCCGGTCCGGCAGCGTATATTCCGGCGCCTTCGCGCCCTTGGGCAGCATTCCACGCCCAATCACCAGCCATTGCAGAATCCGCTGCGTCAGCGTCTTCAGCCCTTCCACCGGCTGTCCCGCCTCCAGTCGCTTCCGCAGCAGCCCCTCCGTCGACTGATACGTCAGCAACAGGTGCGCCACAATCTGCTGCGCATCCCACCGTCGCGCATCCCCGCCCGGATGCCGCTGGCACTCTGCCGCCGTCCGCGGCGCCAGCACCGGCTCAAACCCAGCAATCACTGCTTCCAGATCACCGTGCATCCATATCCCCCGGGATAATTCTCGCCACTCGCCCCATCTGCCACAAACGCATCCGGCAACCCCGAATTCGCCCTGCGCCTGCCCCGAACACTGCCTTCCACCTGCACAAAAGCGCGCATCCCCTCTTTTGCCTTGCCAACTCGGGCGGCCACGCTCGCCTCACTGTTCGTGGCTCAGCCGCCTCAGTGCCTTCACAGCTTCCTTCGAGTGCTTCCCGTTCGGCAGCACGTCCAGGTACAGCTTGTAGTTCTCCATCGCCACCTGGCGCTTCCCCAGATGGTCCGCAGCAATCGCCAGCCCGATCACTGCGTGGATATCCTCCGGATTCACCTGGGTCGCTTCCTTGTAACGTCCATACGCACCGGCCCAGTCCCCTGTCTGCAGGTAGAACTTCCCCACCTTGTCGTCGCGCTTCCCCAACGCAGGGTCATACGCCGGATGTGTCCGGACGGAATTATCCAACACCGGCCCGTTGCCCAGCGCATTCACTCCCGGCAGCCGCTGGTCGCTCGAGCTGTAATCTCCCTGCTGCCGAGGCGGCGAATTCTCCGCCTTCTGCCGTGCTGCCTGGGCCGCGGCCGACTTTGCCTCAGGAAACGGATTTTCCTGCGCCGCGCTAGGCTCAGGAGCGTTCGCCCGGTCTGCCTTCTGCTGCGCTGCCTCGGACTTAGCCAGCGGAAACGCGTTCTCCTTCTGCGCCGCATTCTTCTTGCCCGACTTCGTCGCTCCCGGACTCAACGGCAGGCTTGGCCCCGCATTTGGATTCATCTCCTGTTCCTGCTCGTATTTGTTTTGCTTTGTCGGTTTGCACTTGCCCTTCGAGCAGGTCACCCCTCCGCTGACCGTCTTCGGCGTCGGAGGATTGATGTTGCCCGGCGACCCTGGCGCAAACGGCGCCATCTGCGACGACGGAGGCAAACCGTCCCCCGTGCACGGATCAAACGGCGCGGGCGCATTCGAATTCTGAGTCGTCTGGGCCTGCTTCTGCTTCGTCTGCTGTTGCTTCTGTTGCGCGCTCACGGCCATCGTCATCGCCAACGCCGCCGTCAGGGCCGCTCCCCAATACCATTGCCTGTTCCGCATATCCCTATTAGACGCACAATCCCCCCTCCTGTGCAGCTTCCAAGTGCCAATCTCCCGCTATACTCGCTTCAGCATATGGGCCTCATCATCCGTTCTTCTTCCATCCATGCCGCCGGTTGCTACACCACAACACCCATCCGCAAGGGCACGCGTGTTGTCGAATACACCGGTCCGCGCATCTCCAAGGAACTCGCTGACGAGAAATATCAGGACTCGCCCACCACCTATCTTTTCGGTGTTGGCGATGGCGAACAGGTCATCGACGGCCACGGCACCGCCATGTTCGTCAACCACTCCTGCGACCCCAACTGCCAAACCGACGAAATCGACGGCCGCGTCTGGATCTGCGCCATCCGCGACATCGCCGCGGGCGAAGAGCTCACCTATGACTATTACCTCTACGACGGCGATGAAGACGAAGCTCTCTGCAACTGCGGCGCCGCCGCCTGCCGCGGAACCATGTACGCTCCCGCCGAAATCAAGCGCCGCCAGCGCATCGCCCGCAAGGAAAAACGCAGGAAGCTCGCCCGCAAACCCTGACCTCCCCGCTGGAGTATTTCCCCTATGCGTATAGACCGAAGAGAGAACCTCAACGCAGCTCTTCCGTTAAGAAAAGCTGCGCTTGGTTGAATTCAGAAAGTTCATAGTCATAGCGGAAATGCTCTCGAACTGGTCTCATAAACCCTCCGCGCCTGGTGAGGCCTCGCATGAGACCCGCCATCGAAGCGGGGCTCATGCTTTTCGTCGAAGCCGCTACGCTATTTATGAGACCAGTTCTACTCGCTCCCCATCGAGGCCGTTCCCCCGCCGGCAGAAGCAAAATCAGGCGTCGCAAAAACCCTCACCGTCAGGATCTGGTGTGGCCGCACGGCCAGGTCGAACGAATGCGGCGAAGACAACCCAATCGGCTTCTGATCCCGCTCCACCGCATCGGTCTGGATCACGCGCTGCAGCGTAAACAGCGGCATCGTGATGGTCACGGTGCGCGCCTTGCCCCCGAGGTCAAGAAAGCGCAGGATCGTACCGTGGCCGTTTTCCGCCGGCTTCCATGTATCCAGCAGCAAATCAGGATCGCCAATGTGCAGGAAGCTCGCTTCCTTCGCGTTCAAGGGGCTGTCCACTTCAATCGCCTTGTCCTGCGATTGAACAAAATCATGCTCAAAAGGTGTGGCCTCTTCCCAGCCCATCCGGCTCAACTTCGCCGAATCCGTCGTCGACGCGCTCGTAACGATATACCGGAACCGGAAATGACCGCCCTGTTCCGCCCGGTAGTTCGTGTGCCAGTAGTTGTTCATCACGTACGAGAAAATATTCCCCGGCCTCGATCCAAACGACCTCGGCCACGCCCCGCGGTTGATATCCCCCAGTGTCACCAGCGAGGCATCCAGCGGCATCACCGTCGCGGAAACCCCATTCTGCTCCACGGAAACCCAGTGCTGCACGCTGAACCACTCATGCCCCGCCCCGGGATACATATCCTTCGCGGGATCCACCGTTCCGTTCTGAATCTCATACCTGAATTCCGGGCTCGACATCGCAAACGGAAACGCAAAGTACACCGCCTCCTTTGTTCGCACCGCCTTCTTGGTCACATCCTCGATCAGCTCAATCTTTTTCTGGTGGTTAAAGAGCAGCAGTTGCGTTTGCACCTCAGGTGTATTCACATCCGAACTTTCCATCACCGCGCGCCATCCCCACGGCGTGCGCTCCACGGAAATCAGCCGGCCATCCGCCGCTCCGTGAATATCTAACTGCGGCTCCGGCGAAACCGCCCGGTATTGCAGAATGCTGTTCGGCCCATGATCGCCTCCCGTCACGTAGAGATACTGTCCAAAGCGATAGGGACTCCGCTCGTTCACCAGTTCCTTGCCCAGTTGCTTGTCATAAATGCTGCGAATCGCCCCCGTCTCCGGATCGAGCGTCACGCGGTAATACGGCGTCTCCAACGTCAGCGCATGGCTCACAGCCGGCGTCGCCGCTGTCGCCTTTGCATCGCGCAGGTGGTAGACCTTGTACCCAAGCGGCGGCACATCTGAAGCAAGAAATTCCACGCTTCGAAAGTCCCTGTATTGGTGCAGCACAAAGTACGGCGCCACTTTGCCCGTCACGCGATCCACAATCTCCTGGCCGTTGTCCAGATCCACCTTCACCAGGTCGCTGCGCCGCCAGTTCAGCGGATTAAAGACAACCAGGTTCCCCGGTCCCACGTCCATCGAATACACCAGGCTGTCCATCGCGCTGCGCGCAATCTGAGTCCGCTGCAACTCAGCATCCACCGCATGCGAATCCTTCTTCTTCAGCTGGTCGATCGCCTCCTGGCTATCAGGATCAGAAACGCTGTTCCACGAATCCCACGTGTGCTCGTCCATCAGCACCATGTTGTCCCACATCCGCGTCAGCTCATGCTGATCCGCCGCCTGCCCCGGATTCACCAGCGAATTCAGCGTCGCCAGCTTTTCGGCCGAAGGCGCACGCGCTTCATTCACTCGTTCGATCGCCGCATAATATCCATCGGACGCGATGCCGTCTTCCCAGTACGGCCCGCCGTCGCCGCGCACCGTGGGAATATCACTCCCAAACTGCTTCGCTATATTCTTCAGCGCATGATGGAACCCTGAGTATTCGATATGCGGATACGCGAACACCTTGTTCCACTTGCCTGCCAGCGCTGCCTGCTGCGGAAAGAGATCGGTATTCTCCACCTGCGTGCCATACACAATCACAGAGTTCGCGCGATACCCCGGGTGTTCATACATCTGCAGAAACAGCGGCACGGTTTCTTCGCCCGCGGCAACATGTGGCGGCAGCCCAAACAGAAACTGCATCTGCATGTAGTGCCGCGAATACCAGAACAGCACCTTGCCGCCATCCGGCCCTTCCCAGTACATCGGCGAGTGCTCATTCAAATGTCCCTGCAGCAGCACCGGCGCGCGATCGTTATTGGAGGCCGCGACAAAATAGTGAATTCCCGCCGCCGCCAGGATCGAAGGATACGACCACGTGTACGAAGGCACGTCCGTAATGTTGGCGTAATTGAACGGCGTATCGTGAATGCGGCTGAAATCCGCGCTCGGATAAAGCGACCGAATCAGCGTCTCCGCCGTCGGGAAACCAGTCAGCAGATTGCAGTACTGCGCCGGAACAAAAATATGCCGCTCACGAATCGCATCAATCAGTTGCTGCTGCTTGGCCGGCGTCCGCAACTTCATATACTGGGCCACCGACCATGAGCCGTCCGTACTGTAGCGAAAAGACGGATGCTTCGCGATCAGCCCCATCGCCTCATCCAGAATCCGGCTGTGAATCGCCGCAACCTTCGCCTGGTAATCCGTGTATCCCAAATCCAGATGAACCAGCGGGACCAGGTATAAGGTCCATTTCTTCTGCGGATCAATCGTCTGTGTCAGGCGCACCCCATGCCCGCCTGCGCGCAGGCTCATATGTGCCACCGTCGCGGCCGAAAACTCCGGAACCCAGAAGCTCAACCGGGCTTCGCCAAACGCATTCGGCGAAGAGATGGTCTGCCGGTAGCTATGGCCTGCGATTTCCAGTTCGACATATCCCGTATGCAGCGGGCGGGGCGAACGCACAAATAGATCCACCCGCTCCCGCAGAACACCATCACGCTGCTCATAAAAAATCGTCGGTTGCAGTCTGGCGGTCAGGCGCGCCTGGTAGGCTGATATTCGATCCAGAGAAATCGCGTCATAAGTCAATCCCGCATCAGACACATCGGTCTTGTGTTCACCCAACGCCTGCAGAGAAATCGCATTCTCCCCCATATGCAGCGCGCTTCCCGGCAGCTCTATCTCGACTTCTGCCTCGGAATAGACAGGATCAAATGCGTCCACCGTGTCACCCATCGCGTTATTCAGCTTGGGGTGCAGATAGAAATCGCCCACGCGCCCATTCACCGCAACCCTCAGGATGGGAACGCTCGGCTGCTCCACCAAAAGAGACACATGCAGCCGCCACGCCCGCGAAAGACGATCGATCCTGAACCGGATCGTCCGTGGCTCGGTCGCGGGGCTCGGCTTCGCCGAAGGCAGCAGAGCTTGCTCATACCCTGGCCAGTCCTGCGAAGCTTTGCTCTCACCAACCGTAAAGACCACCGGCTGCGCGTCCGAGCCGCCAAACTCCGCTGACGAGCCGTTGAACACCCCGATGCGCCACACATTTTGCTCACTGGCAGCCGCCTTGTGAGGCATCGCAAAGGCACATGGCAGCACGAGCAGTTGCACCACGCAGGCGGCAAGACAAACAAATTTCCTGTTCATATCGACTCGAAAACAAAGCTTTTTTGATTGCGCCGCCATACTAATCCCCCGGCGAATCTCCCAGCAACCTCAACCTCGCAACATCCTCGGCCCGCAAATTCCCGGCTTCACGGGCACAGCCGGCGCTAACTCCCACCATCAGCAGCACTTGTCCGCGTCTTTGCCCGCAATGGGATAATTAAGTTGGGTGCATTTGCTCCCAGCCGCCTTGTCCTCACAGGGTGGCCCATCGAGGCTTTTGGGTTTGAACGATCAAATCATCATCCGCGGCGCGCGGACCCACAATCTCAAAAACATCGACTGCGCCATCCCTCACGGGCAGCTCACTGTCGTCACCGGCGTTTCCGGCTCCGGTAAGTCCTCGCTCGCCTTCGATACCGTCTACGCTGAGGGTCAGCGCCGCTACGTCGAATCCCTTTCCGCCTACGCCCGCCAATTCCTGGAGCGAATGGAAAAGCCCGACGTCGACTTCATCGATGGCCTCGCGCCCGCCGTCGCCATCCGCCAAAAGAACACCACCCGTAATCCCCGCTCCACCGTCGCCACCGCGACGGAAATCTACGACTACCTCCGCTTGCTTTACGCCCGCTGCGGCACCGTCCACTGTATCGTCTGTGACGGCATCGTTCGCCGCGACTCCGTTGACGAAATCGCCGCCGCCATCCTCGCACTCGCCGAAGGCACCCGCCTCTACGCGCTCTTTCCCGTCGCGCCGGCAGCCGCGTCCACACCGGAACTCACCGAATCCGCCCCGGAAAAAACCTCCATCAAGCGCCAGCGCACCACCGCCGCAAAAAAGACCACAGCCAAAGCCGCCAAAAAGACGGCCCCCGCCGCATCTCCACTCACTGACGCTCTCAAGGATCGCCTGGCCGAGCTCCGCAAGCGCGGTTTCAACCGCCTCTATCAGAACAACAATATCTACGAGTTCTCCACCCCCGAATCCCTCCTCGAAATCGACTTCACCCAGCCCGTCTACGTTCTCGTCGACCGCCTCGTCGTTTCCGCCGACAACCGCGCCCGCATCGTCGACGCCGCTGAAATCGGCTACCGCGAATCCGGCGAAATCCTTTACGAAATCCTCTCTCGCGACCCCGAACCCAACTCGCCCGCTCCGCAGCGGCTGCGCTTCTCCGCCGCCTTCGAGTGCAAAACCTGCCACCGCGTCTACCGCGAGCCTGAGCCGCGCCTCTTCTCCTTCAACAACCCCTACGGCGCATGCCCCCGTTGCCAGGGCTTCGGCAACACCATCGACTTCGACCTCGCGCTCATCATTCCCGACCCATCGCGCACGCTCTCCGAGGGCGCCATCGATCCCTGGAACCGCCCCAAGTACCGCGCCTGGAACACCGAACTCCGCCGCGCAGCCATCCAGAACGGCATCCCCATCACCAGGCCCTGGTTTGACCTTACCGAGGCAGAGCAATCCTTCGTCCTCGACGGCCACGGCAGTTTCCCCGGCGTGCGTGGCTTCTTCGATCAGATGGAGCGCAAAAAGTACAAGCTCCACGTCCGCGTCATGCTCTCCAAGTACCGCGGCTATGCGCTCTGCCCCGACTGCAAAGGCCAGCGCCTGCGCGCTGAAGCCCGCGCCGTCCGCATCCACGGCAAAAATATCTGCGAAGCCGCCGCCCTCACCATCCGCGACGCAAACAGCTTCTTCGCCGCGCTGGAGCTCTCGCCCATGCAGGCGGAAATCGCCGGCAGCATCCTTGAGGAGGTCCGCCAGCGCCTGCACTTTCTGGACGCCGTAGGCCTCGACTACCTCACCCTTGACCGCCTTGCTTCCACGCTCTCCGGCGGTGAGGCGCAGCGCATTCAGCTCGCCACCTCGCTCGGCTCACGCCTCGTCGGCGCGCTTTACGTCCTCGACGAGCCCTCCATCGGCCTCCACACGCGCGACACCGCCAAGCTCATCCACATCCTGGAAGGCCTGCGCGACCTCGGCAATACCATCCTCGTCGTCGAGCACGACCCGGACATCATCCGCTCTGCCGACCACCTCCTCGATCTCGGGCCCGGAGCCGGTGAATTCGGCGGCCAGTTGCTCGCTTCCGCCAGCGTGACAGAAGTCGAACAAAATCCCGCTTCCCTCACTGGCAAATACCTCAGCGGACGCCTTACTATTCCCGTCCCCAAATACCGCCGCGATGTCGACCTCGACAATAAACGCACCAACATCCGCCTCGAAGGCGCACGCGCCAACAATCTCAAGGGCATCGACGTTCAGATTCCCCTCAACGCCCTCGTTTGCATCACCGGTGTCTCCGGCAGCGGAAAGTCCAGCCTCGTTCACCAGGTTCTCTACAAGGTCATCTCGCATCAGCTCGGCCGCGTCGAAGGCGGCGACCCATCCCACCTCTACCGCTCCATCACCGGCGCCGACCGCCTCAATGACATCGTCCTCGTCGACCAGACGCCTATTGGCCGCACCCCGCGCTCCAACCCCGTCACGTACATCAAGGCCTTTGACGCCATACGCGAATTGTTCGCCGCCCAGCCAGAAGCCCGCCGCCGCGGCTACTCCGCTGGATATTTCTCCTTCAATGTGCCCGGCGGCCGCTGCGATGTCTGTGACGGAGACGGCACCGTCACCGTCGAAATGCAGTTCCTCGCCGACGTCGAGCTGCCTTGCGAAGAATGTAACGGTACGCGCTACAAATCCAGCGTCCTCGAAATCAAGTACAAGGGCAAAAGCATCCACGACGTCCTCGGTCTCACCGTCAAGGAAGCCCTGCGCTTCTTCACCGGCCATCCCAAGATCATTGACAAGCTCGCCGTCCTCGATGAAATCGGCCTCGGCTACCTCCGTCTCGGCCAGTCCGCCACCACGCTCTCCGGCGGAGAAGCCCAGCGCGTCAAGCTCGCCCTGCATCTGGCCAGCGTCCGCTCCAGCGGTCACTCCGAAGCCCGCAAGGCTGCCAACCGCATCCTGTATATCCTCGACGAACCAACCACCGGCCTGCATTTTGAAGACGTCGGCAAGCTCCTCATGGCCTTCAAGAAACTCATCGATGGCGGCGCTTCGCTCCTCGTCATCGAGCACAACCTCGACATCATCAAATCCGCCGACTGGATCATCGACCTCGGCCCCGAAGGCGGCTCCGCCGGCGGTCAGATCGTCGCCACCGGCACACCCGAAGAAATCGTTCGCAACCCTCACTCGCATACAGGCTATTGGCTCGCCCGCGTCCTCCCCGCACCAGCGGCCAGCGCACCCCATCAGGAATTAGTGGTCTAATCCATTTATGAAGTCGTTTCACCGTCTGCCCCTCGTCATTCTGCTGGCATCGCTCGCCCTGCCGGCTTTTGCACAGTCCGCGCCGCTCCCGCCCGGAACAACCGTTCCATCCGCCCCCGGACAAACGCCAGCCGCCGCGCTCGGCTCCATAGAAAACGACATTGCCGCGGGCAAGTACACCACCGCCGAGAGCCATCTGCAGACATTTCTCTCCACGTATCCCCAGAACGACCGGGCTTACTTCGATCTCGGCTACTGTGAAGACGCCCAGGGCCACACTGACGCCGCTGCCGCTGACTTCCGCAAGGCGCTCGCCATCAATCCCAGACAGTTCGAGTCCCATTTAGCCCTGGGTCTGCTGCTCGCCCGGCAAGGCGACTCAGGCGCGCAACAGCAGCTCGAAGCCGCCACGCAATCCACGCCCAACCCGCCTAATCCTGTCGCCAAGGCGCAGGCTTACCGCGCGCTCGCCCGTCTGCTCGTCAAGAGCAATCCCACTGAGGCCAGTAACGATCTCGTCCAGGCCCTCAAGCTCACTCCTGAGACCACCCCGGACACCCTCCTTGCCGCTCAGATTGCCGAAAACGCCGGCGACCTCGATATCGCCGAGCAGGAATACAACAAGGTTCTGGCCACATCGCCGCAAAACTCCGAGGCCATCACGGGACTCACCCAGATCTACATCCTGCAAAAGCAGTACGCCAAGGCCGAGCCCCTGGTCCGCTCCGCTCTTGCCCGCAATCCCAACGACCCCACCCTCAACGCACAGCTCGCAGCCATTCTCAGCGCACAGGGCAAGCTCCCGGAAGCGATTGCTGCCCTCGAAAAGCTCCATCAGCTCCATCCCCACAATCCCAGCGTCGGAGCCATGCTCGCCGATGCCTACTTGCAGGCCGGCCATCTCAACAAAGCCGCCGCGCTCTATCCTCAGGTCATTGCCGCCGACCCCAAAAGCATTGATCTGCTCGACTCCTACGGCCAGGTGCTCATCCGCCAGCAGCACTACGCTCAGGCTATCCCCGAATTCCAGATGGCCGCCCAGCTCGACCCCAGCGACATCAATGCATGGTCCGGTATCGCCTTTGCTTCCAACGAAACCCACCAATATCAGCAGGAACTCGATGCCCTCGCCCATCGCGCCCAGCTCATTCCAGACTCTCCGGCCACGCTCTTTCTCTGGGCAACCGCCTATGATCATTTGCATCAGACGAAAGTAGCCGTAGACTATTACCATCGTTTTCTGGCAGCAGCGCCCGCCAGCAAGTTCTCCATGCAGATCTGGCAGGCGAAACATCGCCTCGACGCACTGGGCAAATAGAACCCAAAGGGTCACTCTGCCCGTGTCAACTCTGGTTCCCATTTTGGAATCAGCCCGCATTTTGACTGATTTTCGATTGATGCGCTGTCTGCCAGGCACTAACCTCAAATAGGTCAATACGTTTGCTGGTGCAATTCCACACGCAGCTTTAACAGCTGCCGGCATGCGCGATTGAGCAGTAGTCGGAGGCCTCTGAACTCCTCCCTCGAGTCGGGAGACGCACAGGCCGAGATTGAGATCGAAAGCGAGAAACATCGCTTCAGGAGTTTCTGTGTCGACCATTTCGATGCCGAAGCACGAACCCGCCGAAGACCCAACCTCGGCCCTTGCGTGCGCACAGCACTGCACCACCCCATTTCCGGTGCCCTACTCGATGGCCTTCCAGCCCATCGTGGACTTTGATACCCAGAGCATTTATGCCTATGAGGCGCTCGTCCGGGGACTCAATGGCGAGCCGGCTCACACCATCCTCGATCTCGCGGACGACTCCAACCGCTACGCCCTCGACCAGGGCTGCCGCACGAAGGCCATCGAAATGGCCTCCGACCTCGGCATGGCCACCACCGGCGCCAGCCTTTCCATCAATTTCTATCCCAACGCCGTCTATAACCCGGCCACCTGCATACGCCGAACGCTCGAAACCGCAACTCGCAAAAACTTCCCCCTTGAACGCCTCATATTCGAGGTCACCGAGGGCGAGCGCGTCCGCGACCAGGACCACCTCAACTCCATCATCCGCGAGTACCGCTCCCGCGGCTTCCGCATCGCCATTGACGACTTCGGCGCTGGCTACGCTGGCCTCAACCTGCTCGCCAACTTCCAGCCGGACATCCTCAAAATCGACCGCGAACTCACCCGCGAAGTTGACTCCCGCCTCGCCCCCCGCATCATCATCAAAGCCATCATGACCGCCTGCCACGCACTCGGCATTCAGGTGATCGCGGAAGGCGTCGAAACAGGCGACGAGCTCCTCGCCCTGCGCGACCTTGGTGTCCGGTACTTCCAGGGCTTCTTCTTCGCGCGCCCCGGCTTCGAGCATCTCCCTTGGTGGGTCAACTGAACCACCAAGGCACTTCCTCCTGTGGATAAGCACCCAGCCCTGCTGTGCTACCTTCAAGTCTGTAGTGAGCACCGAACTCGTCCGCTGGTTTGAAGAAGAATACCGTGCGCTCCGCCCCCGCGCTCCCATCCCCTCCATTCACGTCCGCTTCTACCGGTTCACTTCACTCAACACCACCATCCGTCTCCGCGAAGGCCAACTCCGCGTCAGCCTCTCCGATCTCCTCGAAGGCGCCCCGGAACCTGTCCTTCGCGCCATCGCGCACATCCTGCTGGCCAAGCTCTACCGCAAGCCCATCGACTCGGCCCACGCCCGCCGCTATCGCCGGTACACCAGCAGCGAAACCATGGTCCGTCACAGTGAGCTCATCCGCCAGACCCGCGGCCGCAAGCGCATCTCCACTCCCCAGGGCAAGCATTACGACCTCGAAGAAGTCTTCGAATCCCTCAACATCCGTTTTTTTCATGGCCTGCTCGGCCGCCCGCTCCTCACCTGGAGCGAGCACTCCGCGCGCCGCCTCCTCGGCCACTACGACCCGGCCCACAACACCATCATGATCAGCCGCGTCTTCGACCGCCCCGGCACGCCCCGCTACGCCATCGAATACCTCATGTACCACGAGATGCTTCACCTCAAGCATCCCGTCAAATCCCGCAATGGCCGCCGATGCGTCCACCCGCCCGCCTTCCAGGCCGAAGAAAGACTCTTCCCCGAACTAGACCTCGCCAAGGCCTACCTCAAAACCCTCTAGCGGCCGCTCGCACCTGCCCGGCGCCAATCTGGATTCCGCCAATGGATCCCGATATGGAACCATCCATTCGAAAATTTTCCGCAGGGGTCAGCAACGGACGATCACAATCCAAAATCTCTGCGGTATGATGAGTGCCACAGAATCGACCGCACTTCATCCATACACGAACCAAGGCGAGGTCGATAAGCGCAAAAGGTACAAGACCATGAGTTGGCTGTCAAAGCTGTTCGCACCCCCTGATAGACGCAAGGCCAGCAGGCATCCGTCTCCGCCCTTGTTGGCTTTCTACTGGGACGGGGAATCTCCCAAACCTCACGCGGTTCCTGACATCAGCCGTAACGGCATTTTCGTCAAAACCGAGGATCGCTGGACCGCAAGCTCGATTCTTCGCGTCACATTGCAGACGCAATCTGAAGATCCTCAAAAGTCCGGTGAAACCATTACCGTACAGTGTCGGGTGGTCCGCGCGGAAGAAGACGGAGTCGGAATGGCCATCCTGCTGGCGGAGGAAAATAGATCCGGCTCCCCCGCAGCACTGGGATCGCCGGCGACCCGCAGACAATTTAAGAAATTCATTGAGCATCTCGCCGCGGAGATGACCGAAAAGCCCCTGCCAGATCCACCGCACCTGCCATTTCCCGAACCAGTGCAGATGACCGCCCCGGCAAGCTACGGCGATCAAGCCGCTGAGCAAGATCCCAAAGACAATAAATAAACGAAGCCCACCACAGACTCCAGCAAACGCGAAACAGCCCTTCCAATTAAGGAAGAGCTGTTCCCCGATAGAGTCTGTCCCATCCGGTGCAACCACACAGCTGAAAGCGAATGGCGAGGGGCTGAAAACTACCCCTGCCCGGCAGCAGCAGCCGTCTCCACCTTCGATCCGTCCTCCGGCTCCGGCTTCAATCCATCCTGCCCGACCTCCACCACCGAGCCGTGACTCCGCGACCACCACAATAGGATGATCCCTCCCAGCATCGACCCGATGCTCGCCCACTGTGCATTCGTCAGATCGAGAAAAATCTTCGGATTCCGCCGGATAAACTCCACCAGAAAACGCGCCGCACCCGTCCAGATCAGGTACTCAGCCGTAATTTGCCCCAGCCGTCGCGGCGTCCCCGGCCGGCTCCGCCGCCACAGGATATAGAAAATAATCGTCCCGCCGATAAACTCAAAAATCGGCGTCGGATACACCTTCTGCAGCGTCGGCACAATTCCGTGCGGATAGCTCATCCCGAACCACATCTTCGTCGGAATGCCGTAGTCGCCGTCACCCGCAAGCTGGCACCCGATGCGCCCAATGCCATACCCGAGCGCTGCTGAAGGCGAACACAGATCCAGAATCCGAAGCGGGCGAATCTTGTACGTCCCGCCCTGCCATAGCAGCGCTGCAATCCCCAGGATCAGCCCGCCAAACCACGCAAATCCTGCCCTGCTGATCAGCAGCGACGGATGCTCCATCAGACGTTCCGGCTTCTCCAGCACGTGGTAAAGCTTCGCGCCCACCACCCCTGCCACTGTCGCAAACGCGATGATGCTGATCGCGTCCGCGTCAATCTTCCAGCGCTTGAAGTTCAGGTGTAGCACCCAGGCCGCAAACACTGCGGCCAGCCACAGCATGATGCCGAAGGTGCCAATCGTAAATCGACCAATATGAATGAATGGATACATGAATAACCGCTATCTCAATGCGCGCCATCCAATTTCGGATGGCGCACCTTTCAGTATATAGACGCACCAGATGCCCCATCGCATGCACGGAGTGGCCGGCTCACCCCATCCCCGCCGTCATGCACGATAAACTGGTGGCTGACCATCATGCCCGACCAGCCCGAGTTTCCCGCTACTGAAAATCTCCGCGTTCTCTTCAGCCGCCAGCAAATTCACGCTCGCGTCCAGCAAATGGGCCGCCAGATCCGCGAAGACCTGCGCGGCGAAAGCGTCGTGCTGGTCGGCGTCCTCAAAGGCGCGGCCATCTTCCTCGCCGACTTGGCGCGCGCCATCGATGTCGACTGCACCTTCGACTTTGTCGCCGTTTCCAGTTACAAATCCGGAACCAACTCCAGCGGCGCCGTTCAGCTCATCAAAGACCTCGCCGAGCCTATCGAGGGCCGCCACATCATCGTCGTCGAAGACATCCTCGACACCGGCATCACTCTCAGCTTCCTCCAGAGCCACTTCGAGCGCCACAAGCCGCGTTCCATTCGCATCGCAGCCTTGCTCGACAAGCCGTCCCGCCGGCTCCAACCCATCCAGGCTCACTACATCGGCTTCAGCATTCCCAATGAATTCGTCATTGGCTACGGCATGGACTTCGCCGAGCGCTACCGCAATCTTCCTGACATTCGCATTCTCGAACCGATACCCCCCAAGTGATCTCCTGCGCCTGACTCTTTCGCGCGCTAGCCGCAACCATCAAGAACAGCATCTCTCCTGATGGGCTCGAAGAAGATGCCCGCCCAAGGTGAACGTTCCATCCGGCGAACGCTCACCCAGGGCCAATCTCGATCACTCTACAGCATCGGGAGAGATGCTCTATCATGTCAGGTCAACAGGAGAATCGTGTCCGAAACTCGCCCCCAGCCCACCCCTCAAAATCACCCCGAGTCTTTTGAGGGCGATTACCGCCCCACTGGCCCTGCTGCGCCTGCCGCCGCGCCCACCATCCGCGTCGAGCCGGGCCAGACTGAATTCCTCCTGCGACTCACCGACGCCCTCAATACCACCCTCGATCTCCAAACCCTCCTGCAGCGCACCGCCGCCCTCGTTCGCGCCGTCATCGACTATCGCATCTTCGCCATCCTCCTCATCGATACCCGCATGAACGACCTCCGCATGCGCTTCCAGATCGGCCATCGCCCGGAAATCGAACGCCTGCGCATCCACCTCGGACAGGGAGTCACCGGCCAGGTCGCCCTCAGCCGTGAGCCCATGCTCGTCCCCGAGGTCCGCGAGCTCGAAAACTACATCGACGCCAATCCCGAGGTCCACTCCGAACTCGCCGTCCCGCTCATCGTTAAAAATCGCGTCATCGGCGTCATCGACATTCAGTCCGAGCAGCCCAACTACTTTCAGGAAGAACACCTCCGCCTGCTCACCCTCACCGCCTCGCGCATCGCCCAGGCCATCGAAAACGCCCGCCTCTACACCCGCGTCTCACGCCAGGCGCAAACCCTCGAGGTCCTCAACGAAATCAGCCGCGAGCTTACCTCCATCCTCGACGTCGATCGCCTCTTCGAACGCATCAGCCAGCTCCTCCGCCGCCTTTTCGATTACCAGATGTTCTCCATCTGGAGCGTCCGCCCCATCGAACACGTCCTCGAAAACCGCTTCTCGCTCCGCTTCGGCGAACGCTTCTACCCCAGCGACGTCATCCCCGTCGAGCGCGGCATCGTCGGCGCCGCCATCGCCGAGCGCCGTCCCATCAACGTTCCTGACGTCCGCAAGGATCCGCGCTACCACAAAATCAACGAGGAAACCCGCTCCGAGCTCACCGTCCCGCTCATTTACAAAAGCAAGGTCATCGGCGTCCTCGACATCGAACACACACGCGTCAATTACTTCACTGAGGATCACGTCCGCGCTCTCACCACCCTCGCCGCGCAAATCGCCATCGCCATTGAGAACGCTCAGCTCTACCAGCGTGTCGCCCAGCAGGAACAGCGCCTCGATCACGACCTCCAGATGGCCCGTGAAGTCCAGCTCCGCCTGCTCCCAGCCACGCTCCCGCGCTCGGCCCATGCCGAATTCGCGGCCCGATTCCTGCCTGCCCGCACCATCGGCGGCGACCTCTATGACTTTCTCCGCTACGACGACCAGCGCGGTGCACTCGCCATCGGCGACGTCAGCGGCAAAGGCGCCGCAGCCGCACTCTACGGCGCCGTCGTCAGCGGAACCATGCGCTCCCTCGCCGGCCAGAAACCATCTCCTGCCGCTATGCTCCAGGCGCTCAATGCCTCACTCCACGAGCGCCGCCTTGATTCCCAGTACGTCGCCATGCTCTACACCGTCTGGAACGACGAGAACCTCACCCTCCAGATCGCAAACGCCGGCGCGGTTCAGCCCATCCTCTGCCGCGAGGGCGAAATCGAACCCGTCCGCGTCGAAGGCTTCCCCCTCGGCATGTTCCCCCAGGCCCAATACGAAGAAATCAGCCTCTCCATGCGCCCCGGCGACTCCATCTACTTCTTCAGCGACGGCATCTCCGACGCCGAAAATGATTCCGAGGAATCCTTCGGTGACCGCCTCACCGACGCCATCGCCCGCCACCACCACCTGCCCGCCGAAGAAGCCGTCGAAGCCATCTTCTCCGAAGTCCAGGACTTCCAGGGCGACTGCGAACGCTTCGACGACGAAACCCTCATCGTCCTGCGTATCGTCTAACCGCTCAATGCAACCTCCGACCGTGATTTTCATCCCTCCTTCTTTGACACTTTCGCCAGGCGGCAAAGTATCATTTGCAAAGTGCTCAAATAGGAACCGGGTTCTCGGTTTGGATGCATCCCCGCCTGCAAATTCTTGTTCTTCCATGTGCCGATTTCTGGCGCCGCAAACAAAACACACTCACCCAGGAGTGACCCATGACGAAAAAGCCCACGAAATCGACCAGTAGGAAAATCGCCTCCAAGAAAACTCCCGGCCGCAAGCCGTCCACGGAATCAACCATGCGCAATATCCAGAAAGCGCTTGAGGGCAAAAACTTCGGAACCTTGGAAGACCTCAACAAGGCCCTTGCCAGGTTATCTGGCCCTCGTAGCCTCAACGCCTTTGAAAATCTGGAATTGACGCCAAAGGAAAAGGCGCAGGATATTGTCTTCGACGCCATGGAAGCCGACACTCCAGCCCAGGCGCGCAAACTGGCTAAACGTGCGCTCGCACTCGACCCCGACTGCGTGGACGCTATCACGCTCCTGACGCAACTCGACGCGCGTTCGCCGCGCGAGGCCATCGAAGGATTACAGAAGGCCGTAGAGGCCGGCGAACGCTCCTTGGGAGCTGATTTCATCCGCGAGAATAAGGGCCATTTCTGGCTCATTCTGGAAACGCGCCCTTGGATGCGCGCCATGGGAGAACTGGCAGACCTGCTGCGTAGTCAGGAAAAGTTCGATGATGCTATCCGCATCTATGAAAGAATGCTCGATCTGAATCCCAACGACAACCAGGGTGTGCGCGATCCACTGCTGGGCCTGTATCTGACGATTGGAGATCAACCTGCTGCGGCCAAACTGATTAAAAAA
>JAJZIF010000381.1 GCA_021810735.1 Acidobacteriota bacterium | reverse complement strand
TTCTTCGCTACGCTCAGAATGACTCCTCTTATTTTGAATAGGGATATGTCAATCTACTGTAGCTGCACGCACTGAGGATCCGCGTTGGCGGACTGCGCATGGGTTTGTACGGTGAGGGCGGCGGCGGCGAGGATGAAAATCATGGGAAAGCATTCGAGGGTGTAGCGCGACTCGGGGGTTTCCACGGTGAGCAGCAACAGGGAGCGAACGATAGCATAGGCGACCATGACGGCGGCGAAGGGAACGCGCTTTTTGAGTCCCCATGCGGCGAGCAGCAGATAGGCAACATTGAGCGCGCCGTAGGCCCAGGAAAAAATTGTCTCCGCGGGATGGTACCGATATTGCCACCAGCGCAACTCGATCCATAGTTGTTCCGTGCGGGGCCGCAGCCACATGTCTTCCAGGCGCATCAGCGGCAGCAGGACGTAGAAGCGGAATGGATGGCGGCGAATCCGTTGCCGCGCCAACTGTCCAAAGCGGTGGCTGATGGCCGGCGTCATGAGTTCGTTCCGGTTATATTCCGCGAACAGTTGGGCAGTTTCGGCTTGCTCGGCGGGACTGTCGAAGGCCCGTGAGGGCAGCAGGGACGCGTCGATGGGAGAGCCATTCACGTTCCAATAGATTTCGGCGGTGGAGGCATAATCGCCGACCCAGCTTTGCGACCAGCGAATCCAGCCGCGAGGAACATATTCATCCGGATTGTTGGCATAACGCGGCGCGAGAGGCTGGAAGACGTGAAATGTATGTGCATTGCGAAGGGTCCAGGGAATGAACGGCACCATCGCGACCAGGGTACATGCGATGGCCAGAGTCGCACTGCGGCGGGCGGGAATGTTGCGGCGGGTATACCACAACATGGCGGGGACGAGCACCAGGCCGAGCAGGGGACCATCGGGACGCAGCAAGGCGCTATAGCCGATGCTGAAGACAAGGGCCCAGAACCAGCGGTCGAGCGCGGGACGCTCCACATAGCGCAGCAGGGCGTAGAAGCCGAGCGCAATGCAAAACAGCGTGGGTGTTTCCGTGAGCGGCAGCGCGACGTAGTTGGCGGTGAAGGGACACAGGGCAGCCAGATAGAGGGCGGTGACGCCGGCTTTGCGAGAGATGGCGTGGGCGGCGAAGCCGCCGATCAGCAGGCATGCGACCAGATCGATGACTGCCTGTACCAATAAGACTGCGTGATAGTGGTCGATGCCGAAGAGAAAAAAACAAATCCCGAGAAAAAGAGGGTAGCCGGGAAGGCGAATCAGGGTTGGATGAATCCCCGTGGTGCGGGTGAACCCGTAGATGCCGTGCCAGAACCAATTGCGGGCGATTTCGCCGTACACAAGCGAGTCGCCCTCAACTACCGGATAATAGTGAATGAACCAGAGGCGCAGGAGCAGACCTGCGACGAGGGCTGCGATCACGTGCCTGGCGGCGTGGCGGAGCAGGTACAGCATTGATTATGAATGATACAAGCTTGCCAGAGTTTTTTGAGATAATGATCCGACCGCGCTGCGCCGAATCGTCGTATCCCACACTGGCCGCTCAGTCACCCCAGCGGGCACAAATCGCCCGCCGGGGGCCCCGATACGCGGCGAGGATGGGGCGCGCAGATTCAACGATTTTGTGCCGCATTCTCGCATGATGAAGCCAATTTTCTACGATCCCGAGCGCAAGAGATGGAAGCGCCTGCGGCGCCTTTTCGATATTGTCGCAGTCTTTTCGACCGTGGTCCTGGTGGCTTTCGGCATCAATGTGCTGCACCGCGAGAGGCTTCCAGAGCTGCTGTTGCCGGTGCCGAAGCGCAACTACCGGCCGCTCAGGGATTCCTACTATCAGACCAAATCGCGGTCCAGCCAGCGCACGTTGAAGCGCAAGCGGAAACTGCGGCCCTCGGACATCCCGTTGAACGCGGGCGAAGGGCTGCGCGTCGCGTACTACGTGGACTACGACGCGGCCAGCTACGCCTCGCTGAAGAGTCACGTCCACGATATCGACCTGCTATTCACGGACTGGCTGCACGTGATTACGCCGGATGGAAAACTGACCGCATTTACGCTGGACAACCACCCGTTTGCGGTGGTGGACCAAAACGGCGCGCATAATATCGACCCGCAGCGCAAGGTGATGCACGCGATAACGGATGCGCATGAAGACACGGAAATCTTTCCGCTGGTCAATAACTTCAATCAAATGACGGGAGACTTCAGTTCCGACGTCGTGGAAAAATTTTTGTTGAGCAGAACGGCGCAGGCCATGTTTGAAAAGCAGGTGCTCGCGTTGCTGGCCGCCAATCCTCGCTATCACGGCATCTCGCTCGATTTTGAGGCGATCCCATCCGATGCGCAGCCGGCGTACCGGCGGCTGGTGGAGAATCTCTACGGCATGATGCATACGCTGCACCTGCGGCTCTACGTGAACGTGCCGGTGGACGACGACGATTGGGACTTCAAGTTCTACGCGGCCCACTCCGATGGCATCATCCTGATGGATTACGACCAGCATGAACCTGGGAGCGCCGCGGGGCCGGTCGCGGGTCAGGAATGGTTCGTCCGCAATCTGCAGCAGGCGGTGAAGGTGGCGCCAAGAAACAAGCTGATCTGCAGCATTGGGAATTACGGTTATGACTGGACGATGTCGCAGCCGACGCGCAAGAACCACAAGCCGATCCGCAGCAAGGCGCTGGATGTCGACGATCTGGCGGTGCAGGACGCGTGGCAGGAGGCATCCGACTCGGAGGCCGCTCCGGTGCTGGATTCAGGCTCGCTGAACATGCACTTCGCCTACGATGACGAGGATGCGCATACCCGACATGAAGTGTGGTATCTGGACGCGGTGACGGCGCTGAATGAGATGCGCGCGGCGCGGGAGTTGGGCATCCAGACCTTTGCTTTATGGAGGCTGGGCAGCGAGGACCCAACGCTGTGGAAGATCTGGGACAATCCAATGGACCCGAACGCGGCGCATTTGCTGGCGAACATTTCGCCGGGGGCCGATGTCAATACGGAAGGCGACGGCGATGTGCTGAAGGTGATTGGCAGGCCGCGGAATGGCACGCGGACAGTGCAGATCGATTCCGATTCCGATCTGGCGGTGAGCCAGGAGATCCATGTATTTCCTGAGCCATACACGCTGGAGCAGTACGGCTACCATCCGAATGAACTGGCATTGACGTTTGACGACGGGCCCGATCCGACTTGGACGCCGAAGATTCTGGATGTTCTGAAACGCGAGAACGTATCGGCGACTTTCATGGTGATCGGCGAGGAGGCGCTGGACAATGTCGGGCTGCTGAAACGCTACTACCGGGAAGGGCACGAGATTGGCAATCACACCTTTACCCATCCGGACATCAGCCAGATCTCGACCAGCCAACTGAACCTGGAACTGAACGGGACGGAGCGGCTGTTTGCGGCGGAGCTGGGCGTGCAGCCGCTGTTTTTCCGGCCACCCTATTCGATCGACCAGGAACCGGACACCAATGAGCAGGCAGCGCCGGTGGACCACGTCGAGCAAATGGGCTACATCATCGTGGGCGACAAGATCGACACGGATGACTGGAATGAACACCCGCGCAAAACGCCGCAGGACATTGTTGCAAGAGTTTTGACACAACTGAAGGCGATGAAAACCATGCCGCAGTTCCGCGGCAGCATCATCTTGCTGCATGATGGCGGCGGCGACCGTTCGGCGACGGTGGCGGCGCTGCCATTGTTGATCGATACGCTGCGCGCGAAAGGCTACACAATCGTTCCCGTGTCCGCGCTGATCGGCAAGACGCGGGAACAAGTGATGCCGCCCATCCCCGCGAAACAGCGGTGGCAGGCGCACATCGATGCCATTGCTTTCTGGCTGATTTCATTTTTCAACCATACCGTCGTTCTGATCTTTTTTGTTGGCGACGTTCTGATGACCGGGCGGTTGCTGATTGTGGGTCTGTTTGCGGTGCTGGACCGCTTGCGCAGACGGAAGCCCTATCCCGGAGCGGAAAATTACTGTCCTAAAGTCGCGGTGTTGATCCCGGCGTTCAACGAGGAAAAGGTGATTGCGCGCACGATCCGTTCCGTACTGGGATCGAAGTATCCGAATCTTCGCGTGCTGGTGATCGACGATGGATCGACGGACAACACGCTGGAGGTTGCACGTGCCGCCATGCCAAACGAGCTGGCGTCCGGCAGGCTGGTAGTGCTGACCCATCCAAACGGGGGGAAGGCGGAAGCGCTGAATTACGGCTTGCAGCATGTGACCGAGGAAATCTTCCTGGGCATCGACGCCGATACGGTAATTGCCCCGGACGCCATTGCGAAGCTGGTACCGCGCATGGCCGACCCAAGCGTAGGGGCGGTGGCCGGCAATGCCAAGGTTGGCAATCGCGTGAACCTGTGGACGCGCTGGCAGGCGCTGGAATACATCACCAGCCAGAACTTCGAGCGGCGCGCGCTGGATTTGTTCAACGTCGTTACGGTTGTTCCCGGGGCCATTGGAGCATGGC
>JAJZIF010000380.1 GCA_021810735.1 Acidobacteriota bacterium | reverse complement strand
AACAAAATGAGGCGGGAATCAGGGGTTTTTCCGCAGCCTGTTCAGCCGGTCTGCGAAGCCAGATCGTCGATAGAAAGCCCACTCCGGCGGCCAAACGACCATTGTGTTCGCCTGTCCGCTACCTTACCGACGGATCAAGGGCCCCACAAGATATATTGCATAGAGTATATCTGTATGGATATACTCGCGTAATGAAGCCTGTCCGGTTCCTTGGCGATTCTCTGGAGCGCCTGCGGGAGTTCCCAGAGGACGCAAGGAACAATGCAGGCTATCAATTGGAGCAGCTACAGCGCGGCGAGCAGCCGGACGACTTCAAGCCCATGCCCAGCATTGGCAAGGGCGTGGAAGAAATTCGCGTGCGGGATGATTCCGGCATCTACCGGGTCATCTACACTGCCCGGCTGGCCGATGCCGTCTATGTGCTGCACGCATTTCAGAAGAAGACGCAGGCCACGTCCAAACGAGACATAGCAACCGCAAGGGAACGCTTCGCGCAACTCAGGAGGGAACGAGCATGAGCAAGGCCAAAGAGTACAGCAGCGTATGGGACGCCATTGCCGACACGCCGGAGCAGGCCGCGAACCTTCAGGCCAGGGCGGAACTGATGCGCAGCGTGGCGGGAATGGTGAAGCGCCATGGATGGACGCAGGCGGAAGCCGCGCGGCGCTGCGGCGTCACCCAGCCGCGCATGAATGATCTGCTGCGGGGCCGCATCTCGCGTTTCTCTCTGGATGCGCTGGTGAATATGGTGTCCTGCTTAGGTCGCCGCGTCCGCATGAAGATTGAGGCCGCCTGATCCCTCAGTCTTCTCGGTAGCAGAGCTATTGCGAAATTTGATCAAGGGACATGGAGCCACACGGCTATGTATCATGGCCAAGTACGGATTGTGGAAGCCATCACATGTGGCGTTGTGGAACGAGCGATTGAGGTTTATCGTGCCCCAGATACAGACTTGGCATTTATAGAGTCGTCGAAAAATTCGAAGAATCCGAAAAAATTGCGCTAATGAAGCTTGCTTCAGCCCAGCTCGGAAAAAGATACGACTACTCTGGAGTGTTGAAGTTATGTATAAAAAAGCTCCTCGGTATTCGCCATCCGATGCCTCCATCCCCAAATGACATGTTGATCTCTGGAAAGTTGAATCTCATTTTCACACTTTAGCGAAGTACTCTTTCGCGGCGGCGAGTGTCGCGCGAATTTCTTCTTCTCCATGCGCGATGCCAAGGAATGCCGCTTCAAACTGCGAGGGCGGAAGCCATACGCCAGCCTCGATCAAGGCGCGATGGAACGCGGCAAACTGACTGGTATCGGAGCGCGACGCGCTCTCGTACTCCATGACGGCCTCGCCCGAGAAAAACCAAGTAAACATGGAGCCGACACGGTTGGTTGTCAGCGGAACGCCGGCCTCGCGCGCCATGGCGGCCACGCCGTCGGCGACCGCTGCGGAAGCTTGTTCCAATTGCGGATAGACGGTATCGCGGCGCTCGATCAGATATCCGACGGTGGCAATTCCCGCCGCCATGGCCAGCGGATTGCCGCTGAGCGTTCCCGCCTGATACACCGGCCCCAAGGGAGCCAGCATCCGCATGATCTCCGCGCGCCCGCCGAAGGCGCCGCAGGGCAGGCCGCCGCCTAGAATCTTGCCGAGGCAGGTCATGTCCGGCTGGATACCATAGAGTTCCTGCGCCCCGCCCAAGGCGAGCCGGAAACCGGTCATGACCTCGTCAAAAATGAGGGCCGCGCCTTCCCGAGCCGTGATGGCTCGCAGAGCTTCCAGATATCCCGGCTGCGGAGGAATGCAGCCCGCATTGCCGACCACCGGCTCGACAATCACGCAGGCGATCTGGCCCTTGTAGCGCGTGAATGCTTCCTCCACCGCGGCAATGTTGTTGTACGGCAGCGCCAGCGTGTGCTGGATCGTTTCCTCCGGCACGCCGGCAGAGCCGGGAATCCCAAGGGTTGCGATGCCGGAGCCGGCCTTGACCAGCAACGAGTCCGAGTGGCCGTGGTAGCAGCCTTCGAATTTCACGAAAAATTTGCGCCCAGTAAACGCGCGCGCCAGGCGGATGGCCGACATGGTGGCCTCAGTCCCAGAGCTGACAAACCGCAGCATCTCCACGGCGGGAAATGCGCGATGCACCATCTCAGCCAGGTCCGCTTCGGTCGGTGTCGAAGCGCCAAAGCTTACGCCCCTGGCGGCTGCATCTTGAATGGCGCGCACCACTCGCGGAGCGGCGTGGCCAAGAATCATCGGCCCCCAGGAGCCAAAATAATCCAGATAGCGATTGCCGTCGGCGTCCCACAGGTAGGCGCCTTCCGCGCGAACGACAAACGGCGGCTCTCCGCCCACGGCACGAAAGGCACGCACGGGAGAATCGACACCGCCGGGCAAAAGGGTTTCGGCCCGCTGCTGGAACTGACGGGAAAGCTGCATGGTGCGCGCGGATCGGGTCATCGATATTCAGTATAGAAGCGGTCTCGCCGGCGCTGTTGCCGCAAGGTTCCTACGACACGGGCAGGCTCTGTTGGCTGGTCTCGCGTACCCGGCCAAAAAGCAGTTGTAGAAGACCGCGCCCGGAAGCCGACGCACGATTTCGGGGTAAACAGTCCGAAGAACCATCCCGCCGCGATGCTACACTGATGCTTCTCGGTATGTTTTGTTTCGCTACTCCACCTGCCCCCTCCAACATGCGTTCGGGCGATTGGGTCCTAGTATTCGGAACAAAGCCTGCCGATATCCCGCATCCCGGAACGCGACGCCTGTGCCCAGTAAGTCTTCATCGAAGCCAACTCCCGCCATCACATACGCTGACGCAGGCGTGGACATCTCCAGCGGCGACCGGACTAAGCAGCGCATAAAATATCTGGCCCAGCGGACCTTCAACAAGCAGGTGCTGAGCGAGATTGGCGGCTTCGGCGGCCTGTTCAAACTGGATACGGCGCGCTACAAAAATCCTGTGCTGGTTTCCAGTGCCGACGGCGTTGGAACCAAGCTGAAGATTGCCTTCCAGATGAACATGCACCACACCATCGGTGCGGACCTGGTGAACCATTGCGTGAACGACATTGCCGTGCAGGCGGCGACGCCGTTGTTTTTTATGGATTATCTGGCGGCCAGCAAACTGGACGGCGATGTGGCGGAAAAAGTGGTTTCCGGCATGGCGGATGCCTGCCGCGCCAATGGCTGCGCCCTCATTGGAGGTGAAACCGCGCAGATGCCGGGGTTTTATCATGACGGCGAATACGATCTTGCCGGATTTATCGTGGGCGTCGCGGAGCGCGAAAAAATCAATACCGGAGCTGGCATCCGCGCTGGCGACTTGCTGATCGGACTGCCTTCCACCGGCTTGCATACCAACGGCTATTCGCTGGCTCGCAAGCTGTTTTTTCAGGTGGCCAAATACACGCCGGACCAATACGTCAACGAGCTACACGATAAGGCCGGCGTGGCCTTGATGAAAACGCATCGCAGCTATCTCAACATTATTCGCAAACTGACTGCGGCAGACCTGGTCGTGGGAATGGCCCACATTACCGGTGGAGGCATCACCGAAAACCTGCCCCGCATCCTGCCGAAACATGTTTCCGCATGTGTCGAATTGGGTTCGTGGCCGGTGCTGCCAATTTTCGACCACCTGCAAACGCTGGGCAATGTGGAACTGGTGGAAATGTTGCGGACTTTCAACATGGGAATCGGGTTGATCTGCGTCGTCCCGGTGGAAAAATACAAGCGCGTGAAAACGCTGCTGGACCGCGCGAACGAGCCTCACGCCGTAATTGGCAAGATCATCAAAGGCGATCGCCATGTCCTGTATAACTAACTCCCCATGACGCGTCTTGGCATTCTTCTTTCCGGTCGTGGTTCCAACTTTCTGGCGATCGCTGACGCCATTGATCGCGGCCAGATCGACAACGCAGGAATTTCCATTGTCATTTCCAATCGCGCGGAAGCGCCTGGCCTTGCCGCAGCCAGGGCGCGCGGCTTGGCGACCGCGGTGATTGAAGCCCGCGGACGGAAGCGCGCCGAGCAGGATGCAGAAATCATCGCTTGTCTGCGCGAACACGGCGCGGAATTGATCTGCCTCGCTGGATACATGCGCCTGCTGTCGCCGGAGTTTGTCGCGGCCTATCCTCATGCCATTTTGAATATTCACCCGTCACTGCTGCCGGCATTTCCGGGCCTCGATGCACAGCGTCAGGCGCTCCAGTACGGGGTGTGCATCACAGGCTGCACCGTGCATTTCGTGGATGACCAACTGGACCACGGAGTCATCGTATTGCAGCGCCCTGTCCCAGTGTTGGATGGCGATGACGAAGCTGCCTTGTCCGCGCGGATTCTGGAACAGGAGCACATTGCCTACCCGGAAGCCATTGCCCGCGTTCTCAGCGGAAATTACACGATTGCAGATCGCCGATATGTTGCCCGCGCGTCGCACAATGCATCCCTGCTCGAGGAAATCAAGTGATTCGATTCGTC
>JAJZIF010000379.1 GCA_021810735.1 Acidobacteriota bacterium | reverse complement strand
GCAGCAGGCACAGCCGGCCCAGCGCGGCCAGCGCATCCGGCAGCGTAATCGCATCCGGGTTGGTCTCCGTGGTGCCAAAGGCCGCGCGCAGCCGCCGCTTCATCTCCCGGGCGAGCTTCAGCGCCAACATGCAGCAGAAGACATGGCCGCGCGTGCGCTCCTCCTTGCGCACAAAGATCGGACGCACTTCCAGCAGCCAGGTCTTGATGGCGCGAAAGCCCCGCTCCACCTTTTCCAGCGCCATGTAACTCGTATGCACCTGCTCGGCGTCCAGCTTTTCCGGAGTTACATCGGTGGTCAGCGCATAGCACCCTGCCAGTTTCAGGCTCTGCTCGATGGCCGCTGGCTTACACTCCATTCGCAGGCAGTTACTTTCTTCTTGTAACTCGATTTGTAACTCGACCAACTCGTCCAGCCTATGCCGCGCAACCCAGCCTTGTAACTGGCGCAGTCCGGTTTTCGGCTTACTTCGCGGATGCTGCCCGGCCCATAGATTGCGTGCCGCGATCTTACTTTCCAGCCTAGCCAGCTTGTCTTCCAGCCGATGCTTCTCCCGCGCCGCCGTGTCTTCGTTCCTGCGCAGCACATAGCGGACCCCGTGGTCTTCCACCTCGCAGATCCGCTCGCTGAACAGCTCCAGTTGCAGCACGCCCTGGCTGAGCAAGCGGCGTATCTGCGGGTCGGTCAGCGCCGTAATGTAGTGCAGGCCACGCTGCTCCAGCTCCTGCTTGCCACGGCTTTTGACCATGCCGCAGTCGCCCACAAAGATCAACTCTTCTACTTTGAACTCATCCTGCAGTTTGCGAATCTGATCGGGCACCGCAGCTGGGTCCGCCGTGTTGCCGGCAAAAACCCGCACCGCCAGCGGTTCCCCGTCGATGTCAGCCAGCAGGCCAATGACAATCTGCATCTTGCCCCGCTTGCCATCACGGTTGTAACCATACGCGCCTAACTCGTTCCGCTCCCCTTCGAAGTAACTGCCGGTCACGTCATAGAGAAACAACTGCGGCGGTCCGCTGTGCTGGCGCAGGTAACGGCGATAGAGTGCCTGCTCGATCTTCTCCTGCCGCTGCCATAGGTCGTCCAAGGCCTCGTATAAGTCGTCTTCGCTGAAGTCCTGGATGCCGAGTATCTCGGCCACCGCGTGGGCCCTGGCCCAGCGCACCAGGAGAGACGCGACCCTTGGTGCGCCAGTCGCGAGAGCACCAGAAAGAGGCCCAGCTTACCCAGCTCGCGGTGGCCCAGCGCGGTAGCGATGCCGATCTGCTCGGCCACTTGTTTGAGCGCGGAAAGCAGGCCGAAGACCGGACCCAGGGTGGGCGGCCCAGCCACGGCGTGCTGGTCGAAGTCGCCGCGCAAGGCGCGCCGCAGGGCGCCAATGCGGGCCGGGGGCCAGTGGGAGAGGTTGGCCACAGTACGGTTTTTGATTTTGCCGTCCTGGCGGAAGGACTCGCGCAGCAGAATGGCGGGCGGCGAATTGCGGTTGGGCACGGTGGCGATGTACATGCGAAACAACTATGGAATATATGTCTAACTGTCAAGATGTAATATTCTATTTACAGGACTACATTTTACGGCCAAAACTGCCGCTCTCACCCATCCTTTCAACCCCTTACCCATTTTTAGCCCCGGAAGATCCGCCAGATTGCATACGTTCGAATCGAATTGTTGAATGAACTTCAGACTCAGGATCCTAGCCGCTCGTGAATATTTACTCCGTGCTGCCCGCAGGCAGATTTTGTTGCGCCAACCATTCCGTCAGCTTCGGTTGTTGAGCGACGCGCAGAACCGTGCAGTCGTGGATGGAATCCGTGGCGCGTTGCAAAGACCGCTGCGTCGCCATCACCGGATGCGCCGTAAAGAAAGTCTGCACTTGCTGGCTCTTCTCCACGCTGCAAAATGAGCCGGTAGCCCCGACCAGATAGCCGCCCATCATCGTCGTCAATTGGGCATGCACTTTTTCCCAATTCTGTTGGATATACTTCCACGCGATGGGCCGCGTGTCGCGTTGGCGCAGCGCTGTCACAAACAGGAGAGCGGAATCCTGCTTGCGCACCTGTCCCGAGGTCGCGTAATCGAGTGCTCTGCGAAGCAGAGCGGGATCGCGGAAGTTGGCGAGCGAAAATAACGCCGATGTCTGCACATCGGGGTTGTTGGACGTCTTGCTGAGTGCTTGCAACTGCTCGAACAAATGGCTGTCGCCGTTCTTGGATGCAACGACCAGGGCCGGATGCGCCAGCTCCGGTTCCACATCTGCCTGGTTTGCAATATATTTCTCCGTCAACTGCTTCGCCTCCGCGATGATCTGCGGATCGCGACCGATTTCCCCCAGTACAGCAAACAGCGTTGCACGCAACTGCCGCTTCGCGACTGAATCGGAAACGCTCACATTTTGCAACTGTTCGTACGCTGGGCGGAACTGTTCCCGCACCCACGCCGCCAGTAGTTTGCGATCCACCGGCGTCGCTATTCGCTCATCGATGGCGGCAAGGGCATCGGATAATCCTTCAAGCACGTCCGCATTAGGATCGTTTCGCAGTTGGGAAAGCAGGGTCATATAGTTCACGATGCTGCTTCTTCCGGACCGCATCAACGCCCATTCATTGCCCGCAAAGCCGATGCGCTCTGGAGGAGTCAAGTCGGTTTCCGCAACGCTAAGAATCTTGCTGGTATCGGCAGCGGCATATTCTGCGCGGTAATATCCTCGGCTATTCGCGTTGGCATAAAAAACTTCGGCGGAGGGAACAGGCAGACCGTGCTGCGAGGAGGAAAACAGCTCGCACTGGGGATCTCCGCTCGACTTGAAGCAGACAGGCACGGTCCAGGTCTGCGCCTGAGCCGCATGCATCTCCGGGTTCAGATAGAAGCGCTGCTGAAAGACCATGGTCGAGCCGTTCTGCGGCGAACTGAATGTAAGCAGCGGCACGCCGGGCTCAGCAATAAAGCTATCCATGACTTTGTCGATCGGCTTGCCGCTGGTTGCCGTCTGCGCATTCCAGAAGTCCTGGGCGGTCGCATTGCCATACATGTGCGCCTCCAGGTAGGCGTGGACGCCTCGGCTGAAGACTTCTTTGCCTTCGTAATTCTCCGTCATGGCCAGCACAGCAGCGCCTTTTTGATACGTGATGCCGTCGAACATCTCGTTGATCTCCGCCGGCGTGTCGGCCTTGGCGCGAATCGCCCGCGTCACTTTGCCGGCGTCATAGTTCAGGACATTGTCGAGGGAGAGCGCTTCGTCCTGCGAAATATTCCAGTCGGGGTGCCAAGCTGCCACTGCTTTCGACTCCATCCAGGTGGCAAAGCCCTCATTCAGCCACAAATTGTTCCACCAGCTCATGGTGACCATATCGCCGAACCACTGGTGCGCCATCTCGTGCGCCACGTCAACGGCCACCAGTTTCCTGGCGTTGATGGAAGCGGTCTTTTCGTCGATCAGAAAAACGGTTTCGCGGTAGGTGATGGCGCCAAAATTCTCCATCGCTCCCGCCTCAAAGTCCGGAATCGCGATCATGTCCAGCTTGGGCATGGGATATTTGATTCCGAAATAATTGTCGTAGTAGTGCAGAAAAAACTTCGCTGCGTGCAGCGCGTAGGTTCCCATTTGCACTTTATCCGGCGTGGCGCAGGCGCGAATTGGCACGCCGTCACTCTCTCCGGAGACGCATTGGAAGTCGCCCACCAGAAACGCCACCAGGTAAGTGGACATCTTCGGCGTGGTGGCGAAATGGATTGTGTGCTTGTCGGCGGTCGGTCCCGCTTCGTCGGAAACGATGTTCGTGTTTGAAATAGCGGTGTCGCCCTTGTCGACGATCAGCGTCGTGGAAAACGTCGCTTTCATGGCGGGCTCATCAAAGGATGGGAAGGCGCGACGAGCATCGGTGGGCTCAAACTGTGTGACCGCATAGGCGCGGCGAGATGTTTTGGAAAGATAAAACCCGCGCAGCTGATCGTTCAAAATTCCGGTGTACTGAATGTGGATCGTCGCCGCGCCCGCCGGCAGCGTATTGGCCACGTGGAAGGTGGCCTGCTCATCCGGCTTATTCTCTGTGACGTTGGCTGTCTGTGTTTTTCCATCGGCGGTGATCGTTACCGTTTGAAAAGTGATCTGCACAGCGTTCAGCGTAATACTTGTCGATGGCTGCGCCAGTGTGACATCGATCTCTTCTTTCCCGGTAAAGGTGGCGGACTTTAGATTCGGCTCCAGCACCAGAGAATAATGCTGCGGCGTCACGTCGGTGGGCAGCCGCTGCGCCCGTAGTGCGGGCGAGCATATCAACCAGAGAAGCGCCGCGCATACTGGAAACATGCTGGAGAAAAGACACCGGAAATAAAAACGCACTCTGACCACCCCTTGAAATTTGGATGATGACAAGGTCGCCCGCGAAATAGATTCCGCTGACTGAAACCATGATTTTCACCGGAAGATATGTTCTTCAATCTTCTTCTAAAACCATACAACTGGAATCAGCTTTCTCTAT
>JAJZIF010000378.1 GCA_021810735.1 Acidobacteriota bacterium | reverse complement strand
TCTTCGCGACCTGCACTATGCGCAGCCGCTCGAGTACCCCAGCCTCAATGTCGACATTGACCGCGTCCGTGCCGGGCAGCTTGGCCTCACCGTCGATCAGGTCGCACGCTCGGTCGAAACAGCCACTTGGTCCAGCCGTTTCGTCTCCCGCAACTTTTGGCAGGATCCCACCACCGGCATCGGCTATCAGGTCCAGGTTGAAGTGCCTCAGAACCAGATGGCGTCCATGGAGGATCTCGCAAATATCCCCCTCGTCAGCGGCGGAACTTCCAGTCACCCCAACCTCGGCGATGTGGCGCAATTCACTTACGGCCACGTCACCGGCGAATTCGACCGCTACGACATGCAGCGCATGATCTCGCTCACCGCCAACGTCCAGGGCGAAGACCTCGGACGTGCATCCGCTCAGGTCAATCAAGCCATTCGGCTCGCTGGCCCTCCACCGCGCGGCGTGGAAGTTCATCTCCGCGGCCAGATCGCGCCCATGAATAAGACTTTTCGCTCGCTGGGAATGGGTCTCATCTTTGCCGTGCTGGCCATCTACCTCATGCTGGCGGCAAATTATCAGTCGCTTCGACTTGCCTTGGTGGCAGTCTCATCTGCGCCGGCCGTGATTTGCGGCGTGATCGTCATGCTGCTCGTCACTGGCACCACGCTCAACCTTCAGTCCTTCATGGGCGCCATCATGGCGCTGGGCGTCTCGGTTGCCAACTCCATCCTGCTGGTCACTTTTGCAGAGAGTCACCGCAAAGGCGAAGATGTCTCCTCTACTGAGGCGGCCATCTTCGGCGGCCAGACGCGCCTCCGGCCCATCCTCATGACCACCATCGCCATGATTGCAGGCATGATCCCCATGGCGCTCGCGCTCAGCGAAGGCGGCCACCAGACCGCTCCGCTCGGACGCGCCGTCATCGGCGGGCTCACCGCTTCCACCATCGCCACGCTCTTCCTGCTCCCGGCCATCTTCGCCGCCGTGCAGCAGAAGGCATCGAAGGAATCGCCATCGCTCGACGTCACCGACGAGCACAGCCCTTACGCCCTTTTGTAACTCACAGGAGATCAAATTCCATGCGCACCCCGAAAACCTCAACCGATATCCAGCAAAGCATTCGCCCCATGCCTGCCCTGCTCACCGCCCTTGCTCTCGCGGCGACCCTGGCTTCCACGCTTGCCGTTACCGGCTGCACCTCGCAGGCCAAAACCATCGCACCTGCAACCCAGCAGGCCGTCCCGGTTCAGGTCGCGCAGGTATCTTCGCGCAGGCTCGACATGACCATCCATCTCCCCGGCGAGTTGCAGCCTTACGAAGAAGTCCGCATCTTTCCGCGCGTCAGCGGCTTTGTCCAATGGATCGGCGTCGATCGCGGCTCCGTCGTCAAAAGGGGCCAGCTCATCGCCATCCTTTCCGCGCCGGAAATCGTCGCGCAGAAAGCCGAGGCGCAGGCAAAGGTCCTCAGCGCTGAAAATCAACGCATCGCCGGCGAAGCCAAGCTCTCCGCCGACGAAAGCACCTACCGCCGCCTCAAGGACGCCTCCCGCACTCCCGGCGTCATCTCCGACGAAGAACTCGACACCGCCGGCAAAACCGTCGAAGCCGACCGCGCCCGCGTTGTCTCGCTCCATAACACCGCCGACGCCGCCCGCGCCAGCCTCCGCTCCGCGCAGGAAATGGAAAGCTACCTCCGCATCACCGCCCCCTTTGACGGTATTGTCACCCGGCGCAACGTCCATCCCGGCGCGCTCGTTGGCCCCTCCGGCTCCAATTCGCAACCGTCCATGGTACGAATTGAACAGGTAGCGCATCTCCGCCTCGTCGTCGCCGTACCTGAAGCCTACGTCGGCGGCATCCGGAAAGGCGCAACTGTCGACTTCACCGTTCCCGCATTCCCCGGGCACACCTTCCACGGCACAGTGGCTCGCCTCGCCGACTCCGTCGATGTCTCCACCCGCACCATGCCCGTCGAAATGGATGTCTATAACCCGGACAATCAGCTCTATTCCGGCATGTTTCCGGATGTGATCTGGCCGGTCACGCGCGCACAGCCCACGCTCGTCGTTCCATCCGCGGCCATCGGGCGCAATGTCGATCAGGCCTATGTGGTCCGCATTCACGACAGCCACGCAGAGCTCGTAAACGTCAAAACAGGCGGCACGTCGAACGGAATGACGGAAGTCTTCGGGGACGTGCGCGACGGCGACCAGATCGCTAGCCAGGCCACACAGGATCTCCGCGCCGGCGCCGCCGTACAGATACTGCCCTCGACGCGGGGAAAGAATTAGAGCGCCGCATTCCGCTCGTTGCCGGTTCGCCTGCGTCTTTCACTCCTCAAAAAAAATGCGGCGAAGTATACGCTTCGCCGCGAGGAGACCAGTGCAAGGAGTCAATCGCCAGTGACTAGGACTTCTTGCTGTTGTTCGGCATGAACAACCTCGTTCGCTCCGGGCTTTTCATAGGAATGCCCTGTGATCAGCCCGATCACAAACAGCGCCAGGATGACTGTGCCGATGGTGAAAATCACGTCACCCGGAACGCGCATCCAGCGCAAGGTTTGCATTTCGGGCCTCTGCATGAATTCCGCCGACCGCGCATACCAGACGCCCCTCTGAATCGACGCGATCGCCTGTTGGATGCCGATGGGGAACATGCTCAGCAACGACATTAAGGTGAGTCCGATGTTCAGCAACCAGAAGGCCCACTTCAGAGGGCGCTCTTTCCACTGCACGCCGGGACGAATGGCCCTCAGGCAGAACAGCGTGAGCCCCAGCCCCAGCATGCCGTACACGCCAAACAGGGCCGTGTGCGCGTGGACCGGCGTCAGGTTCAGCCCTTGCACGTAGTAGAGCGAAACCGGCGGGTTGATCAGGAAGCCGAAGAATCCCGCGCCCACCATGTTCCAGAAAGCAACCGCCACAAAGAAGTAAACCGGCCACTTGTAGTTACTCACCCACGGAGCCTTGTCGCGCCCGCGCACCAGCCGGATATTTTCCCATGCCTCAAATCCCACCAGCGTAAGCGGAACAACTTCCAGCGCGCTGAAAACCGCCCCTACCGCAATCACCGCCGGGGATGACCCGGCAAAGTACAGGTGATGGAAGGTTCCAAGGATTCCGCCGCTAAGGAATACCGTCGTGGAGAACAGCACCGCGCGTGTGGCCGACCGAATCTCCAGCAGGTTCAGGCTCGTGAAGAGAAATGCAATCACAACGGTTGCAAATACTTCAAAAAAGCCCTCCACCCAGAGGTGAACCACCCACCAGCGCCAGTACTCGGCGGTTACAAGCTCGCTGCGCTGCCCGTACATGAGGCCCGCCGCATAAAACAGGGGAATGGCAATGCTGGCAATCAGGAACAGGAGCATCAGCGGACGGCTCTCGCTGTTGCGCACCAGCGCGGGCTTGAGCGCGCGCACCATGAGAACCAGCCACAGTACCAGGCCGACAAACAGAAGAATCTGCCAGAACCGGCCGAGGTCCACATACTCATAACCCTGGCTTCCAAACCAGAACCACAGGTTGCCGAGCTTCTGCTCAATGCCCATCCATTCACCGGCCAGCGATCCAGCCACAACCAGCACCAGCGCGGCAAACAGCGCATTCACGCCAAACCGCTGGCCCTTGGGTTCGTGCCCGCTGATGGCCGGCCCCACATATAGGCCGGTCGCCAGCCATGACGTCGCAATCCAGAAAATGGCCAGTTGCAAATGCCACGTGCGTGTCACGGCATACGGTAGATACTTGGCCAGCGGAATTCCAAAGAACCCTCCGCCTTCCACGCCGTAGTGCGCCGTCAGGATGCCCATCAGGATCTGCACTCCCCACATCAGCACCACCACAAAGAAGTACTTCATCGTCGCGCGCTGGCTGGGCGTCGTCTTCAGGCTCAGGAATGGATCTTTCTTCGGAAACTCCGGATGAAAATCCGTCTTTTCTTGCGAGGCATACCACCACACCAGCCCGCCGATGCCGGCCAGCAACATCACAAAGCTGAGAATGCTCCACACAATTGCCGAGGTCGTGGGGCCATTTGCCACCAGCGGCTCATGCGGCCAGTTGTTCGTGTAAGTGATTGTCTCGCCCGGCCGGTCCGTATGCGCTGCCCACGCCGTCCACCAGAAGAACGCCGCCATCTTCCGCTGCTTCACCGTATCCGTCAGCGCGCCCGCGGGAATCGCATACGCCGCCCGCCCTGCGCTGAAGACGTGCGCGTAATAGGCTTCCAGTTGGTTGAAGGCGATCCCCACATCATTGCTTACTGTGACCGTGTTCGTAGCCGGATCATAAGTGTTTCTGCGCATCTCGCGAATCAGCCGCGCCTTCAGCACCGCTTGCTGGTCCAGGCTCAGCGCCGCAAAATTACGTGCGCCTTCCTGCTGCGCCCACAGGTTCAGCAGAATCTCGCACTCGCGATGCAGCCAGTCCGCCGTCCAGTCCGGAGCGACATAGGCGCCGTGCCCCCAGACCGTCCCGATTTCCTGGCCTCCAATCGACTGC
>JAJZIF010000377.1:3844-4493 GCA_021810735.1 Acidobacteriota bacterium | reverse complement strand
CACTTTTTGCGAGCCATCGGATTGACACGTCCCCAGAAACCTTCGTGCGGCTTGGTCTCTAAGGGTTGCCCGGTCGCATACGAACTATTTGCCGAGGTTCCCGTCTGGATTTGAGCGTCCGGCGCCACAGTTGCATTCTGCTGCGCCATCATCGGTAGTGCTGTGCTGGCTGCCAGGATGGCGGTTGCGATTCGCAGGATGTTCTTCGAATTAGACGTTTTCATCACTTTTCCCATATCACATGACGAGGGCCAAAGTGGCCTCCGCTATGTGACAACGCCCATACAAATGCAAGCACAGTGCCAAAGGCGGCGTTCGACTTGAATAATCTTCAAATAATTGATTCTATTGGATAAATTGGCGAAGATGCAGATCGTGGATCGATGGCGATCGCGGTAGCGCGCCCGCAATCAGGTAAATCCTGCTCGTTCGATGGCAAAAAATACGTTCGACGCACGAGGCGTCGAGGGTAAAGATCGATCACGAGCGCACGACTGTTCCATGGTTACTATGCGCCAGGTAACCTTCCGGGGATGAGTTTCTTCACCGAAGGGTCGAGCGCGAGATAGCCCTGCCGGATAGGCCGGGGAACGGGTTCCTAGGGTCGAGTCCCTGCGTGCAGGACCTGGATTTGAGGAGCTCGCTGATT
>JAJZIF010000377.1:0-3834 GCA_021810735.1 Acidobacteriota bacterium | reverse complement strand
CAACTCCTGGCCATCTTCTACCACTACCGAAAACGCGAATCTCTCCTGCCTGATTGCTTTCGGCAGCTCCTACCTGATCGCTATCTACAACTGTAGTACTAGGGTCGAGTCCCTGCGTGCAGGACCTGGATTTGAGGAGCTCGCTGATTCCACATCGGCGAGACATTGTCGAAGATCAACCGGAAATCCTGCGACTTGCCTGGCGCCAATGGAGCAGCGGTGATCGGCTCGATGTCAACGTAGGGCTCACGCGATCGAACCAGGCTGACCGGTATCTGCTCGATCTGCGGGGCCTCTCCAGAGTCGTTCGCAAATAGTACCCGGAGAGTCAGAGAGGTGACCGTCCTGTCCCCCCGATTTTCCAGGGTTCCATCGACATAGGTGAGTTGATCGCCAGCAAAGTTGCTGCCCTGGCTTACCTGGACATTGCCGAAAACGAGGTATTTTGCATAGGGATCGACGCCGGAACCTGGTGTGGCCGATGGAGTTCGGCCCATCCAGAGAACTACCGCCAGCAGGCCGACGACGGCAACCACTGCGACAACCCACGGGAGAAAATTGCGCTCAGGTCTTTCTCCGGCAGAGTTTGTCGAGCCGGGGCCTTCGGCAACGAAGAGTACAGGCGCGCGGCGTGGTGTTGGAGTCTGGGAGGGTCCAGAACCTGAGTCGTTCATGCGCCGATTGTAACGCGGGCTGTCTCCCAGAGAAACAGTCGGCAAACTTCGGGAACGATAAAAAAACAAAAAAATGTTAAAGTCGCGAATCCGATTGGTCGAAAACTACGTCATAAACATAGCGGCCAGGGATTTCCATCTTCTAAGCTCTATCCATTTGGAAGGCCCTGCGAACCAGCCGCGGCTGAGAGGAGCACCCATCATGCTGGCCCTCAAGAAGCAAACTCGTAAGCGCCCTGCATATCCGCAAGGAGACGCGATCTATCGTGCAGCCGCACTGGCCGCTGCTCTGATGGTGCTGGCAGCTGCGCCATTTTTCTGAGTTGGATTTGACCGGACCGCACCGACTAGGATCGAGCGAGGAAGAAAGATGCCGCTCGATTTTGTTTCCCGATTACAGGAAACTCGCGCGGCGCACCGTCCGGCGGAAATCGTCTCCCTGCATCAACACCGTAATGCACATTTGTTGCAGCCGGGACAGCATTAGCTCTCCAATTCGATCGCCTAACGTTTGCTCTCGTGCCGCAGCGTCAATCTCGTTTCTTTGCTGACTGCGTGATACCCCGGAGTCTGTTACAGAGGTCTGCGCTTCTACTAATGCGGACCGCAGGTTGGGATAATTTGTCGTGATTATGGTTGTTTTCTTGTCGTTGTAGCGTGTATTGAGAATATGCGCCACAGTGTCCCAGACCCAGTCGGTTTTTTTAACTGCCCCCAGTTCATCGAGAACGAGGACTTCTGCGTCGAATATGGGGCGCAGGATTTCCGCTTCCGTCGCGGCGACCTGGGGGCTGTACGAATTCTGAATTTGCTTCAACAGATCACGATAATCACAGAAAATTCCCGTTGCGCCTCGCTGCTCGACTAACTCCCGCAACACCCCGACGGCAAGATGGGTTTTCCCCACGCCAACCCCGCCGGTGAAGAGCAGCCCCTGGTCGCGGGTTTCCAGCGGATAGCCTTGGGCAAAGCCGCGTGCCTTCATCAAGGCTAAACTGAGCGATGGGTCGGAATCGCGAAGAATATCGAAGTTCTGGAGTGAGCAATGCGCGTATCGTTTCGGGATTCTGGCCCGTTTCAGGCGCATCTCCGATCTCTTGCTCATTCGGCACGAGCACTCGACGGCATATTGTTCTCCGCCGCGCAGCAATAACGTGAGCCCTAGTCCTTTGCATTCTGGGCATACAGAGGATGTGTTTTGAACCATGACGGCGTCGTCCTGCAATAAGTATCGCAGGCCAGGGCAGAATCGATGGCGAAATCCTGGATTGCAGGCTGTGGGAATCTCGCATAAACTAGGAGGTAGCGTTTTTGAGAAAGGTTTCAGTCCCAATGCCGAAGCAAGGAATTCATCCAGCCTACGATACGATTCGCGTGCAATGCGCCTGCGGTCATAGCTTTGAGACCCGCTCGACCCACAAGGGCGACATTCACATGGAAATCTGCTCCAACTGCCACCCGTTTTTCACCGGCAAGCAGAAGATGATCGACACCGCCGGCCGCGTGGAGCGCTTCCGCCGCAAATATGCGCAGTCGGACTCCTCGAAGGCAGAGGCCGCCGCAGCCGGAACCGCCAAGTAACGAATCGTCGAGTCGAAATACACTGAGGCCTCCGCCGCGGCGGGGGCCTTTTTGATGGTTTATGGTTGTGGCAGACGAATGCAATGATCGAAATCGACGTGCAACGCTTTTTGCGACGGGCCAAAGACTTCGAGTATTCGATGAAGCTTTGCAATGATGCAAACAGTATGGCTGAAGTCGAGTTTCCTGCTGCGGGTGTAGATCGGGGTAACGAGAGCCTGCAATCTGCCGCACTGTTGGGCATTCACGCCGCGATTTCCTATGCCGACGCGTTACGAACCGCATTAGGCGATTCGGAGCTTTCTGCTGAAGACCACCAAAAAGCAGTAGGACGCTTGAGACAGGTGCTCGTCGATAAGAAAGTCGAAGACCTAAAAGGGGTCCAGCGGTTCAATGCTTTGGTCGGCAAGAAGAGTGCGATTGCCTACGGAAAAAAACGAACTAAAGAGAAGGAATTGAAAATGATCATCGAAAGCAGCCAAACATTTTCGGTTTGGATCAACAAGCTCGGGAAGCAACTGAACGTGGAGGGATGGGGAGATGTCGCCACAACAGATGAATGAACAAATCATGATCGGACGCGCAAAGAATGCGTTGCTCTCCTTCTTCGAGCAGCGCCTTTCTGTTCCTAAGATTTATCTTGATGCTGACTGGCAGGGGAAAAAGGTGGACGTACTGGGCATTGACCGGGCCGGCGTCGGGGACGTGTCGGTTGCGCTCGTGGTGCACATACCGAGTACATCGATTGCGCTTCACGAAATGCATCATCCCATGCCACGCATAGAAGCATTAAAGCTAGTCCCCCGAGATTTAATCGAAAACTTACTCAACCTACCGGCTCATTTCAAGTACATAGTTGCGGTCTTAGAGGATGTTCGTGTCTGGGAGTCTGAGCGAGGCCAAGCTCTTACTGAATGGTTGTCAGGAATGTCACAGATGTTTGCTCCTGATGGTGTGGGACGCATCGGAATCATTCTTGTCGATCTTCGGAACGAGAGGCCAAACATTTCGGTTCGGATTTCTGCGGAGCGTTTTCGATCCAAAGAGAATATCTATGATCTAGCGGATGCCTTTGCCAGAAGCCACAAGGCTGATTCAGAGGTTAGAGAAATCCCCTTGTAATGAAAAAGCACTGGGACAATCCGGCGGAGCATGCGATGCCTGCGATGGCCCGCGTGCCTGCGTCGCTGCTCATCGGCGCGGTTCGGATCGCGCCGGCGACGGTGCTGGCTCCGATGGCCGGTGTCACGGACACGGTCTTTCGCCGGTTCATTCGCAATGCCAGTTTGTTCAGCCAAAGTGCAGCGCAGGAAAGCACGACGGCAGAATTTGCCGATGAGATTGAAGCTAGCGTCACCAATCAACAATCCGGCTGCGGGTTGATTATGACGGAGTTCACCTCCGCCGACGGCTTGTCGCGGATGCGCGAATCGAAGCGCAAACGATACCTGACGTACTACGAAGACGAACATCCCATTGCGGCACAGCTTTTCGGTTCCGATCCGGAGACATTGGCGGAGGCGGCGCGCATTGTGGAAGATGCGGGCTTCGACATCGTCGACCTGAATCTTGGTTGTCC
>JAJZIF010000376.1 GCA_021810735.1 Acidobacteriota bacterium | reverse complement strand
CATCACCTTCGGTCCCGCCCCGAATAAGGCTGTGGTGGGTAGCAACGCTTTTTCGCATGAAGCGGGTATCCACCAGCATGGCGTGATGTCGAATCCACTGTGCTACGAAATCATGACTCCGGCGCAGGTGGGAGTTCCTGCGAATCGGATGGTTCTGGGCAAGCATTCCGGACGTCACGCGCTCAACCACCGCCTGCAAGAGCTTGGCTACCACTTGAACCGCACCGATCTGGATTTGGCCTACGACCGGTTTGTAGAAATCGCCGACCGCAAGAAATCTGTCTTCGACCAGGACTTGATCGGCATTATGCTGACCCATCTGCGCCAGACACCGACCCTTGGGTCGCATGATTCGGCGGCAATCGCGTCCCCACAGGCATGAGCCGTTCCTCGGCGGGATGCAATTGGAATCCAACGCAGTCAAAAAAAAATCGGGCGCGGCTAAGAGCAACGTACCCATGCAGGAGTTTTTGAATGTCAAAGGAAATGAAAGTCACCATCGTGGCGGGAGACGGGATTGGACCCGAAGTCACGCGCGAAGCTGTCCAGATTCTGGAGGCGATCGGTCAATGGAACGGTACCAGGTTTCAATTTGTTGAGATGCCGATTGGCGGAGTAGCCATCCGGCAGCATGGGTCGCCGTTGCCGGCATCGACCCTGGATGCGGCGCTCGACAGCGACGCGGTGCTTCTCGGAGCAGTCGGCGGAAACGAATTCAACCTGCTACCGCCGGACAAGCGGCCGGAAGCAGGGCTACTGCAGTTGCGACAGGCCCTCGGCGGGTTCGCCAATCTGCGCCCGTCCGTGGCCTATGCGCCGCTCAGCAACAATTCCCCGTTGCGGCCTGAAGTAACCGATGGAGCGAACATTCTGTTTGTGCGGGAACTGCTCGGCGGCCTGTATTTCGGCGAGCCTCGTTCGTGGAACCGCGAATCCGGCGTCGCGCTCAACACCATGCGTTATACCCGCGATGAAGTCGTGCGGGTGGCGCGGATCGCGTTTGAACTGGCGCAGAAGCGCCGTCGTAAAGTCACCTCGGTGGATAAAGCAAATGTGCTGGAAGTCTCGCAACTGTGGCGCGCCACCGTAACGGAAGTGTCGGCGGACTATCCCGACGTAACCCTCGATCATCAATATGTGGACGCCTGCGCGATGCACCTGATGAACACTCCGCGAAATTTCGATGTGGTGCTGACGGAGAATTTGTTTGGCGACATTCTTTCCGATGAGGCTGCGGTGATTACGGGCTCGCTGGGGATGTTGCCGTCGGGCACGATCGGCGGCAAGGTCAATCTGTATGAGCCGGTGCACGGCTCCGCTCCGGATATCGCGGGTACCGGCAAGGCCAATCCGCTGGGCGCGATTCTGACGGCGGCGATGCTGCTACGGCACTCGGCGGACATGGAGCAGGAGGCGCAGGCCATTGAAACCGCAGTCCAACGTGTCCTGGCCAATGGCTATCGCACCGCGGACCTGGCCCGCATCAGCCAACCGGATCAGCAAATCGTCAGCACGCGGGAGATGGGCAAACACGTGTTTGAAATTCTGAACGAAATCATCGATTGCAACCAGGCGATGCATGCGGTCTAGCAACAAGACGCAATTTATGTCGGATATATGGATATATATCGAAATGAGTCATTCTGAACGGAGCGCAGCGGAGTGAAGAATCCAGACAATCCCCGCTGAGTACGCTCTGCCGTCATCTTCTGGATTCTTCGCCTGCGGCTCAGAATGACTCCGTTGGTTTGTTCCAGGCAGCCGGCGAATAACGCAAACCGGAACTTCAGTGAAAGAACATGGCAAACAAAAAAACACTTTTTGAGAATATCTGGGACGCTCACATCGTCGTCGCGCCGGAAGGCGAGCCGGCTCTCCTCTACATCGACCTGCATTTGATTCATGAGGTGACTTCCCCTCAGGCCTTCGACGGATTGCGTATGGCGGGCCGAACGGTACGCCGCCCGGACCGTTGCCTGGCAACGGTGGATCATAATGTTCCGACTTTAGCGGGCGATCGCCTGATCATCCAGGACGCAATCGCGGCCAAGCAGATTGAAACATTGCGTCGCAACTGCAGGGAGTTTGGCATTGAACTCTACGATGTGCAGTCGAAGCAGCAAGGTATCGTGCATATCATCGGACCGGAACTCGGCTTCACCAAGCCTGGCATGACGATTGTGTGCGGCGACAGCCATACCAGCACCCACGGCGCGTTTGGAGCGCTGGCCTTCGGCATCGGCACCAGTGAGGTGGAGCATGTGCTGGCCACGCAATGCTTGCCGCAATCGAAACCGAAAACTTTTCGCATCTCCGTCGAAGGCGAACTTCCGCCTGCCGTCACCGCAAAGGATATTGCGCTGGGTATCATCGGACGCATCGGCACCGACGGCGCCACCGGCTACGTGGTCGAGTACGCAGGCTCGGCCATTCGCGCACTTTCGATGGAAGGCCGCATGACGGTCTGCAATATGAGCATCGAATCTGGCGCGCGCGCCGGCATGATCGCTCCCGATGCGACGACGTTTGCGTATCTGAAAGGACGGCCACAGTCGCCCCAGGGAAAAGCATGGGACGAAGCCGTCGAGCATTGGAGTGCATTGCCTTCAGCTCCGGACGCGAAGTTCGATCGCGAACTGGTCATCGATGCCGGGGAGTTGACGCCGTTCGTGACCTGGGGCACGCATCCCGGCATGGTGGTTTCCGTCACGGGAGCAGTCCCGACGCCGGCTTCGGCGCCGACGGATTCCGAGCGCCGCGCGTATGAACGGGCACTCGAATATATGGCTCTCGAACCGGGAACGAAGATGGAAAATGTTCCCATCGACCGCGTCTTTATTGGCTCCTGCACGAACGCGCGGATCGAAGACCTGCGCGCCGCCGCGAAAGTCGTAACCGGCTATAAGGTCAACACAAAAGTGCGCGCCATGATCGTACCCGGCTCGCAAAGCGTCAAAGCGGAGGCCGAAAGCGAAGGCCTGGATCGCATCTTCCTGGACGCTGGCTTTGAATGGCGCGAGCCCGGCTGCTCCATGTGCCTGGGCATGAATCCAGACATTCTGGAGCCCGGCGAGCGCTGCGCTTCCACCAGCAATCGCAACTTTGAAGGCCGCCAGGGTCGCGGCGGCAGAACCCATCTTGTCAGTCCAGCGATGGCAGCCGCTGCCGCCATTGCCGGCCACTTCACCGACGTTCGCAATTGGGAGTTTCGCAAATAGCCATGAAGCCATTCCGCACACTTACATCCAAGGTCGCGCCACTCGATCGAGTCAATGTCGATACCGACCAGATCATTCCAAAGCAATTTTTGAAGCGGATCGAACGCACCGGCTACGGAGAATTCTTATTCTTCGATTGGCGCCGTGGCGCCGACGGGGCCGCTAATCCGGAATTTTCCTTGAACAAGCCGCAATATCAAGGCGCGGAAATTCTTGTCGCGGGACGCAACTTCGGCTGCGGCTCCTCGCGCGAGCACGCTGCATGGGCGCTCAGCGATTTTGGATTTCGCTGCGTGATCGCACCCAGTTTCGCCGATATATTTTTCTCGAACGCGGCCAAGAACGGCATTCTGCTGGTTCCACTGCCGGACGACAAAGTGACGCTGTTGCTGGAGCGCGCCAAGAAACCCGGCTACAAATTGCACGTCTCGCTGGAATCGCAAACCGTACAGGACGATGAAGGGTTCGATGAATCCTTCACCATGGACGCCTTCCGCCGGTCCTGCCTGCTGGAAGGTTTGGACGATATTGGCCTGGCGATGCGCCATACCGCGGCGCTAGATGCCTACGAACAACAACATGACGGCGCCTTTTGGTCCGCGCCAAGACAACAGCAAGGAGTAAATGCATGAGCGACAACGGCAAGCAGAATGGGGCACACAACCCCAAGCACAACAGTGTTCCTCTCACCGAAGGCCCCAGCCGGGCAGCTGCGCGCGCGATGCTGCACGCGGTCGGTTTCAATCGCGAAGATCTGGCCAAGCCGATCATCGGCATCGCCAATACGTGGACGGAAATCGGCCCTTGCAACTTTCATCTGCGCGTTCTGGCCGAAGCCGTCAAGCAAGGCATCCGCGATGCCGGCGGAACGCCCATGGAGTTCAACACTGTCACCATCTCCGACGGCATCACCATGGGCACGCAAGGCATGAAGGCGTCGCTGATCAGTCGCGAGGTCATTGCCGACTCCGTTGAGCTGGTCGCGCGCGGCAATCTCTTTGACGGTCTGGTAGCCATTGCCGGCTGCGACAAGAACATGCCCGGCACAGTGATGGCGCTCGCGCGCCTCGACATTCCATCCCTGATGCTCTACGGCGGCTCCATCGCGCCCGGCCATCTCCACGGAAAAGATCTGACAGTGCAGGATGTGTTTGAAGCGCAGGGGTCGTATGCCGCGGGCAAGATCGACGATGCGGAACTGAAAGCCGTCGAGGTCAGCGCGTGTCCCGGAGCTGGCGCCTGCGGCGGCCAGTTCACAGCCAATACCATGGCGATGGCGTGCGAATTTCTTGGCATCTCGCCCATGCATCTTTCCGGCGTTAGATCGGA
>JAJZIF010000375.1 GCA_021810735.1 Acidobacteriota bacterium | reverse complement strand
CCGATCTTGCATCGATGTCCGCACTCCGCCGCAACGCATCTTCGATGCGTTCCTTCACCAGCCCGGAGGAAACCTCCGGGTGTACCTGTAGCGAATTGATGACTGCCCGCACACCGCTCACGCCGTGAACTGAGGACTCGGCGCTGCGTCGCTGGTAATCCCACTGCACCATCCCTTCCAGCGTCACCACGCCCTCGCGTACCGTCGTCTTGATCGCATCATCGGGAACAAAGGCGTGCAGTTCCAGCACGTGCTGCACGTCGCGCGCAATTTCAGGATCCGTCCGAACCACGCGCGGTTTTACATCAATATCATTGGCAACAGAGCGAACACCAACCACAGACTTCGCTGCCCGTTCGGCGGCGAATTTTTCAGGATAGCTATGAACAAACCCAGTCAGCGTAACCGTACCATCCTTGACTTTGACAGCAATATCCTGAGAGGAAATCGACGGTTCCCAGTCGATCTCCCGGAAAACATCTTCGCGGATCGTTACATCGCTCCGCTTCGCTTGTTCTGACATCGGGAGTCTCCTTTCTTGACTTGCAGGAGTTGAGGCGATGTTGGGGCCGGCCCGGAAAGGCTTCTGTGATGGGGAACACAAGCCGCTGTGACAGTCATCACATGGAGCGCCCCATTTGCGCCCTGCGCTCATCGCGTGGTCTCTGCCGGTGATGCTGGTCACAGGCTCGTAACTCTCTCGCGCGCTACGTTGGGGCTAGATTGAATTTGCTGTAGGTGTATCCCGGGGCGGAAAGGCTTTTAAGTCAAGAAAAGCCGCGCCTGCGAAAGCTCGGCAGGATATGGCAACCGCAAATTCGCTCTAGCATGTCCTGCCGCCCGGCAGGACGAGCGCGGTGGCAGAACGAGGCGCACCATGCAACAGAGACACGCGTCCGGAGTCGTCGATCTTCTCAGGGAAAACATGCACCTGCGCGCCGAGCTCGCCGCACTGGTGCGCATTCTGGAGGCGCGAGAACTCACCGGCGAGTTCTCCGGAAGCTGGCGCAACCTGCTCAAGACCGCGCGATCCACCCAGCCTTATCGCAGCCTCGCGCATCGATATGACGACCTGATCGAGCGCGTATCCGAAACATCCACGCGCGCCCAGATGGACCACCTGCTCGAATCCGTTGAGCTGCACGAGCCTTTGTCATAACCGCTTCGCGTCAAAGGAGGTGCCCATGCCGGCAGAATCCCAGCCCGCATCGCCCGTTCCGGCTTCTTCGCAACCGCCCTTGCTGCTCTGGTTCGATCAGTGTGGTGTCCACGACGTCCCCATCGTCGGAGGAAAGAACGCATCGCTCGGCGAAATGATCCGTCACCTCGCCCCGAAAGGCATTCGCATCCCCAACGGATTCGCCACCACCGCCCACGCCTATCGCGAGTTTCTCCGCGCCAATGGACTCGACTCGCGCCTCCGCAAGCTCTTTGCGGGCCTTTCGGTCGATAACCTCGACCAGTTGCGCAGCGTGGGGCGCCAGGCTCGCATCATGGTGCTCGAAGCTTCCTTCCCAGGGGACCTTGCGCACGAAATCCGCGCTGCCTATGCGCGCCTCTGCGAAGAATATGGCGCTGACGTCGACGTGGCCGTTCGATCCAGCGCTACTGCCGAGGACCTGCCCGACGCCAGCTTTGCCGGCCAGCACGAAACCTATCTCAACGTGCGCGGAATCAACAGCGTGCTCGACGCATGCCGCCGTTGCTTTGCCTCCATCTTCACCGATCGCGCCTTCTACTATCGCCAGGCGCACGGCTTCGATCATCTCAACATCGCTCTCTCCATCGGCATCCAGAAAATGGTTCGCTCCGATCTCGCCTCCTCCGGCGTGATGTTTTCCATTGACACAGAGAGCGGATTCACCAACGTCGTGCTCATCAACGCATCCTATGGCCTCGGTGAAAACATCGTGCAGGGCGCGGTCACCCCCGATGAGTACATGGTTTTCAAGCCCACCCTCAAAGCGGGATTCCGCCCCATTCTGTCGAAAATCGTCGGCACCAAGGAAACCAAACTCGTCTACGACGTGGGCGGTTCCAAGGCCACCAGGAACGTCCCCGTTCCGCCCGCCGACAGAAAGCGCCTCGTGCTCACCGACGATGAAATTCTTGAGCTGGCGCACTGGACCTGCGTCATCGAGGATCACTACTCGGAAGCCAACGGCCGCTACACTCCCATGGACATGGAGTGGGCCAAAGACGGCATTTCCGGGCAAATGTTCATTGTGCAGGCCCGTCCGGAGACGGTGCAGTCCCGCAAGCAGAAAGTCGCCCTGCGAACCTGGCGCCTCAAGGCGACCGGAAAGCGGCTAGTCAGCGGCCACAGCGTGGGCGAGTCCATCGGCACTGGCAAGGCGCGCCTCATCCTCGATGCGCAGCGCATGAGCGAATTCCAGCCCGGTGAAATTCTCGTCACTGACAAGACTGATCCCGACTGGGAACCGATCATGAAAAAAGCATCCGCCATTGTTACCAATCAGGGCGGACGCACCTGCCACGCCGCCATCATCGCCCGCGAACTCGGCATTCCAGCCATCGTCGGAACCGAACGTGCCACCGGTGTGCTCCACCAGGAGCAGGAAATCACCGTCTCCTGCGCCGAAGGCGATGTCGGCTTCGTATATGAAGGAATCCTTCCCTTTGAAGTATCGGAGATTCCGCTCGAAGAGATGCCCGCCCTCAAAACGCAGATCTTCATGAACATCGGCAATCCGCGCGACGCTTTCGGCGTCGCCTCGATTCCCAACGACGGCGTGGGCCTCGCTCGCCTGGAATTCATCATCGCGAACCACATCCAGGCCCATCCCCTCGCGCTCATTCACTTCAACGAGGTCACCGACGCGCAGGCCCGGCACGATCTCTCCGAGTTGACCGCGCTCTATGACGACAAGCCACGGTATTTTGTCGATAAGCTCGCGCAGGGCGTGGGGCTCATCGCCGCCGCCTTTCATCCAAAGCCCGTCATCGTGCGCCTCTCTGATTTCAAAACCAACGAGTACGCTCACCTCATCGGCGGACGCCAGTTCGAGCCCGTCGAAGACAACCCCATGATCGGCTGGCGCGGAGCCTCGCGCTACTACCACGAGAAATATCGCGACGGCTTCGCCCTCGAGTGCCGCGCCATGAAGCTCGTGCGGGAAACCATGGGCTTCACAAATGTAATCCTGATGGTTCCTTTTTGCCGCACCGTCGACGAAGGCCGCGCCGTGCTGGCAGAGATGGCCAAGCATGGACTCGAACGCGGCAAGAGCGGCCTCGAGGTCTACGTCATGTGCGAAATTCCCAGCAACGTAATCCTCGCCGACGACTTCTTCCAGATATTTGACGGCTTCTCCATCGGCTCCAACGATCTCACGCAGCTCACCCTCGGCCTCGACCGCGACTCCGCCATCCTCGCTCCGCTCTTTGACGAGCGCAACGAAGCCGTGCGCCGCATGATCTCCATGGCCATTACCGCGGCCAGGCGCAACCATCGCAAGATCGGCATCTGCGGCCAGGCTCCCAGCGACTATCCCGAGTTTGCCCGCTTCCTCATGGAGCAGGGAATTGATTCCATCAGCCTCAACCCCGACTCCGTCGTCAAGACCCGCGTCATGCTCGCCAAATGGGCGGCAGCCGCGGACAAACCCGAAGCCGCCGCTTAAGCCGTTCTCCTTACGCTCGTCCCGGGTCTCGATTCTGAGACCTGGGAACCCGCCCCTGCGGACGGCCCCACCGAGCTCACCGCTCCCACGGCCCATCTTTCTCCGCTACAATTTCTCCATCCGCAAACCAACGCACAATCTTGTTTGATCTGGGACGAAAGCAGGGCCGCAGAGTGGTGAGACAGTACGCGCGCCGCGCAGGGAGAAATCCATCGGGAAGCATCGCCGCGGAAATGCTTCGAATCCTTCGCCGTTTCGCAATCCAACTGCCTTTGCTCGGATTGCTGGCCCTGCCGCTCAGCGCGCAGCAACCTGCTTCGCTCCGCGTCACATGGACCGGCATCGTCCGCACCGCCTCGGGTCAGCCCATCGCCGGCGCGAACGTGAGCGTTGTCTCACCTGCGCCCGGGGCGATCCCTGTTTCCGCAGTGACCGGTTCCACCGGCCGCTTCGCCATCCCGGATATCGCTCCCGGGCCGCATCTGGTCACAGTCCAACTTCACGGACGGCGCCCCACTGCCCCGGTACGCGCGAATCTCTCCGCCGCTCCCGTTCTGCTCAGCGTTTCTCGCCGGAACTCCCTTTCCGTGTTGCTCGCCGCTCAGGGTACATCTTCTCCTGCCTCGCGAGCTGCCCGGCCAGCCGCTTCCAATGCGCCGGCCGCCACCGGCGGGGAACAGCTCTCAAGCAAGTCCGTCAGCGAACTGCCCTTGAATGGCCGCGATTTCAGCACGCTGCTCCTGCTGGCGGCAGGCACCATGACAGACGTCAACGGTGCTACCAACTTCACGCAGCAGTTCGCCATCAATGGACAACGCGGCGTCGAAGCCGTCTTCGCAATGAACGGCGCAGACATCTCCGACCCCGAAATGGGCGGCAGCACCTTCACCAACTTCAACGTCGATGCCATC
>JAJZIF010000374.1 GCA_021810735.1 Acidobacteriota bacterium | reverse complement strand
GATTTTGCTCACCTCCATGGATTCCGACGGAATGCGCAGCGGCTTCGACTGCGAGTTGACGGCGGCGGTGAGCGCGGCGGTTCAAATTCCCGTGATTGCTTCTGGAGGCGCGGGAAATGTGGGACATTTTGCCGATGTGTTTACACGGGGATGCGCGGACGCGGCGCTGGCGGCCAGCATTTTTCACTTCGGAATTTCGGATGCGCGCACGTTGAAGCAAGAATTAGCTGCGTTTGGATTGCCAATGCGGCTGCCCTGTTGATCGCTTCCCTTACACTGGAAGGATGAAAATGGATTTGTGGTCGTCATGCTGATCCCGTCGATCGATCTGATGGGAGGCCGTGTCGTGCAGTTGGTGCAGGGCGAGGATCTTGCGCTGGGATTCGACGATCTGAACTATTGGATCGAACGCTTTTCGACGTATCCCCTGGTGCAATTGATCGATCTGGATGCGGCGAAACGTCAGGGCGATAATCGCCGCCTTATCGAAACCATTGTCCGTCGATTGCCATGCCAGGTAGGCGGGGGTATTCGCAGCAGTGCGGAGGCTCAAATCCTGCTGGAAATGGGCGCGCGGCGTGTGATCTTTGGTTCCTCGCTGTTCAACGGCCGCGCCGCTTCGGAGGCGATCGACGGCGGCGACTCTCCCGCGATTACCAACCTTGTACGCACCCAGTTTGCCGAGGAGCTTGCTTTCTCTCTCGGCGTGGAGCAACTGGTCTTCAGCGTGGACACGAAAGACTGCAAAGTCGCGGTGCGAGGCTGGAGAGAAATGATCGAACTGCGGCCCCAGGATGCGATGCAGCAGTTGGAGCCATTTTGTGGAGCATTCCTGTATACGCACGTGGACACGGAGGGCACGATGTCGGGCTTTCCGATGGAAATTGCGCGCCACCTGCGTCAGCAGACCCGGCGTCAACTGATCGTAGCGGGTGGAATTCGTTCTCAAAGCGAGATTGACGATCTGGATGCGCAGCACATCGACGCAGTGGCGGGAATGGCGATCTATACGGGCCTGATGAAAGCATGAATGCAGTGCTTCCGTGCTGATGTGCGGTCGCTAGCACGAGTGAATGGACAAGTCAGGTCGAGCGGTCAAGCCAGTGGAACGTCTCCGGCCGGCATATCCGTGGATGCCGGCCCGCCTTCCTGAGTCGGCGCGGGCTGCTGCGGTAATACAGCCGCCCCAAATCCTTCTTTGCGCACTCGGAGGTCGAAATAGCAAAGTGCGGTCGCAATCCCGATAAACGCCACGATGATCGCGCTTACCAGAATTCTGAAGACAGCGAGAAGCATGCCCGTGGCGCCGATTACCGGGCTTGGATGCACGTGGGCTCCGTGGACAATGAGCAGTTGCATCGGAACCGTGACCGCGGCCATGACCAGATATACGCCAAAAACACCCAGGAATAAGGCGTACAGTCTTCCCCTGCTGCCGCTGCTGAGATGAATGGATCGCCGGATAGACTCCGCAACGGAAAGGTTCTCGGCGAGGGCCACTGGAATCGACAGCGCATAGCGTGCGATCAGCCACAGCAAGGCAACAAGGTAAAGGACAAAAAGCACCAGCAGGAACAATACGATGAAAATTCCAACTCCAAGAGACGGCATATGTCCAAATCGGAATGGCATGGCTCCTGCTGCGTGCGAGAAGCCGCCAAACATGAGAGCAACGATCACCGCCAGCGCGGCACACGCGAGATAGAACAATAGAAGGTATCCAACCGTCCGCAGAGCAACCAGCAGCGAAATTCCGATGAGTCTTCCTGCCTTTTCCGCGGCAAGCTTGCAGGATTCTCCCACAGTCATCGGCGCATTCGCGAGTTTCGCCTGGGTGGCAATAAAAAGCGCGCCCTGAATGATCTGGATAAGAATGAACAGTAAGACCGCCCCTACCAACACCGCAGGTGCCAGCACCAGAATGCGAGCCAATGGAGCGGCGCCGGCCATGGAGCGACCCATCCAGAATCCACTGCCGCCCAGGATGCCGCCGAAAACGACTTCGACGCCGATGAGAATCAGCACAATGCCGAAGAAGAGCTTGAAATTTTCACGCAGCAATCTGGCGGCGCGCTCAAACATCTGGCTCGGCGTAATAGGCCCGTACACATTGGGCTGCGGCGTGGCGGTTGCAAGGATAGAGTCGTTCATAAGGATTTGACTGGAGTCTTTCTCTGGGCGAAGGCTAGCACAACGCAGTCGTGATGGTGAACAAAAAAATCCGTCCTTCTTGACCGCTGTCACAAGGCATCCGCCGCGACCGGGCTACCGGGACGCACTGCGCTGCTGATTTGCAAGCTGGTTCAGGGTATAAATCACAATGGCCCCGTCTTGCAGAACCGCCACGCGAGTGCCATCCGGAGAAAAATCTACGTTCGTTCCCGCGGTGTAAATAGGCGAGGCGGGAATGCTTGCAATCAACGCACCGCTCAGCGTGTCGAATATATCGACGATCTGAGCATCGATCGATTGATTGTCGAGTGAATCGAGCGACGTCAGCGGACGGGTTGCATGCAGACTTTCCATCGCAAAATGGGCGCCGTCCTGGGTAAGCAGGAATCTTGGGGAATATAAATCCGGAGCAACCGGCATCTGCCACAAAAGCGCTCCCTGAAGGTCGAATGCCTGATAGGCAATTTGCTTGTAATTCAGGCACATGTCCGCGACAAACACAGTGTTCGCAAGGGTCGTGAGGCGAGGAGCGCAGGTGGAATGGATCTCCGCAACCTGACGTTGCGAGCCGTCAAACGATCGCAGTTTGACATCCCATCGATCATGCGGCGCGCCCAGCGTTTCCAGAAATCCCTGTGCCAGCACCGGGATGCTCAATGGCACTTGCGCCTGCGAGCGCGCAACGACTCCGACCGGGTCCACGCGAATAAAGTCGAACTTCAGCATCTGGGGCGGAGCGTCCGCGGCCGGCGCTGGCTGAGGCTTGGGTGGAGATGGCTCCGGCTTTTCTTCGAGCAATACGACTGAGCGATCCGGAGAAAAGATAATCGTCTCCAGCGTCCCCGCAAAGTTGATGAATGGGCGTGGAACCAGCGACGCATCGACCTGCTCCAGTTGCGAGCAGCGCCGCAAAAGAAACCGCCCATCGCGCAACGGCCACAGAAAATCGGAGAAATCGTACAGCTTCCATTCGGTCTGTCTCTCGACCCTTCCTGACGGAATTTCGAGAACCACGGCGCGGACCAGGCGTTCTGAATCCGTCTTGGAGCAGTCATCATCGCGATGCAGCAAACCTGTCGTGTTGAAGACAAAAAGCAGGTGGTTAGCGTCGATGAACCTTAGATTGACCAGCGAATAATACGAGAATTCAGGAAGCTCGCCCGGCGGCAGAAATCCCAACGGCGCGACGGGAATTCGCACCGGCAGTTGAATATCGTAGGATCTTGGGGGAGATGGATGCGGTCGCAGCGCCTGCATTCTGGCGGGATGGAACGTCAGGCAAATGGCCAGCAGTAGCCCCAGTCCGCGCTGAATGCAGCGTGACCGGCCGCAGCCATGGATTGCAATCCTGTCAAGAGAGAACGTTCGCCCATCGGAGTGCAAGAATTTTCTGCTTTTTATTGACATCGCATTCTCGCGCATTTCTGATGGAAAGCACACACTCTTTCCATACGTTACGCTTTCACGCGAAAGGAACCAAGAAGGATGGCCGCCCCAAGATTTCTACAGCACACGCTGGCGCTAACACTTTCTGGAATGCTGACCGCGATGTGCGGTCCAGCCTACGGGCAAAACTCCACGGCTTCCACCACTGCGGTATCCACGAAAACAATCTCTCCGATTCCGGGGTTCGATACCAGCATCATGGACACGAATGCCGACCCTTGTACCGATTTCTATCGGTACGCCTGCGGCAAGTTTGCCGACAAGTATCCAGTCCCCAGCGATCTGCCGCTGTACGACCAGTTTGAAAACCTCAACGAATACAACCATCAACTGCTGCACGGCATACTGGAGCAGGCTTCGAAGGCAAGCGCCGACCGCTCCCCGGATGAACAGAAGATTGGCGACTACTACGCCAGTTGCATGGACACGGCCGCCATCAACGCGGATGGGTTAAAGCCGCTGCAGCCTGAACTGGATCGCATCGATGCGCTGAAGGACAAGAAGCAATTGCCGGCTCTGATCGCGCACTATCAGAAAATCAGCGTCGAAGCGTTTTTCGATCTTGGATCCATGCAGGACTTCAAGGACGCGACCAAAGAGATCGCCGTCGTCGACCAGGGCGGTCTCGGCCTGCCGGAGAAGGACTATTATCTGCGCGCCGATGCGAAAAGCGTGAAGCTGCGGCAGGAGTATGTGCAGCACATGGCGAATATGCTCCACCTGTATGGCGAGCCCGCTGACAAAGCCATGACGGATGCCGAAGCTGTTCTGGCGCTGGAAACATCGCTGGCGAAGGTCTCGATGGGCATCGTCGAAAGGCGCGACCCATACAAGACGTATCACATCGAAACCCTTACCAGCCTGGCGAGCACCGATCCCATCCTCGACTGGAGCGCACTGATCCGGGACGCGGGCGCGCCGACGATCGAGACTCTGAACGTCGCCAGTCC
>JAJZIF010000373.1 GCA_021810735.1 Acidobacteriota bacterium | reverse complement strand
GCTTCGCCGCCAAGCCAAAGCCTGGAATCGCCGCGCCAATCGCGACCAGATCACGGTCAAGTGGAAGTTCACCAGAAAACTGGCACGCCTCAAACTCAATTACTCATTCAAACGGTCACGGTACTAGAGAACGACACGCGAGCTAAATTTCAAGCGACGCTAGCGGCTTGTGTGAAAGTTAGAGCTGAAGCAAAAGCGGCGTCGGCCCAAGCGCTTGATAGTGTACTCAGGGCGACGGCACTGTTGCGCTTTCTCTCTATCGCAAATTGGACCTCGAAAGTGAGGAGTTTCGCTTTGCCTTTTGGAATGGAGAATAGTGCGGCTTGGCACTGCTTCAATCTAGACAATGGCGTGGTAACGGGCCTTTCGTCCATTTCAATTTTCGAGGGGCCTTACGAATGGGTTATCGATGAGGCGAGAGCGGAACTCCCTGGCCTATTGGAATGTTTGTCGGATCTTGCGAGTTCGCAGAGCACGGATTTTCGTAAGACCCTCTTGGATGCGATGCTCATCTACTCTCGTAACTCCACGACCGTAGATCCAGCGAACAAGCTCGTTTTTATTTTGGTCGCACTAGAGTCGATGCTTTTGAAGGATGCTGGTGAACCGATACAGGGCAACCTCGGAGAGCGCATGGCGTTCTTGATTGGTAGATCACTGGATTCCAGAAAGAGCATAGTCTCACTAGTGAAAAAGACTTATGCTATGCGATCTAAGTTTATCCATCACGGGCAGGGTATTGATGACCTAGAGGTGTTTGACGCCTTTCTGTTCAATGCGTGGTCCTGTTTTGGCAGGCTGCTCGAACTGCGAGACCAGTTCAATACCCGCCTCGAACTGATTGGAAGACTGGACGAGATGAAATTGTCGTGAGTGCGCCTTGGCAGGTATGGCGACTGAATCTCGGATTAGTGCCTGCGGGTGGGCCTCGCTCTACTGAAGTCAATCTAGACGCGTGTCAAATCTCCGAGTCACTCACAGATCGTACCGGCGGAGATCCCGCTTCGGGACTGCAGGCGGATTTCGGACAATGCGGAAACTACTGATCCAACGTCTGTGGAAATTGAGACTGACCCAGCACCCCGTCTGGTTGCGCTTGTACACCGTCCCTTAGACTCGTATGATCAAGCGGAGAACATGAATGACACTGCCAAACGCTTCGATTCAGCTCCGCTGCTGCGGGAAAAATCCCGCCTGATGTCTTCGTCTGAAATTGAGCGCACCCTGGTGCGACTGGCGCATGAAATCGTCGAGAAAAACAATGGCACGGACGATCTCACGCTGGTCGGTATTCGCCGTCGCGGGGTGCCCCTGGCCCAACGGCTGGCGAAGCTGCTGGAAACCATTGAGAACAAACCGATCGACGTGGGGACCCTCGATATCAGTTTTTATCGCGACGATCTTTCAACCCGCGGCGTTCGCCCGGTGGTCAATCCCGGCGCGCTCGGCTTCGATGTCAACGGACGGGATGTCGTGCTGGTTGACGATGTGCTGTACACGGGCCGCACGGTACGCGCCGCGCTCGATGCCCTGATCGATCATGGCCGTCCCAAGCGTGTGCGGCTGCTGGCGCTCATCGATCGTGGTCATCGGGAACTGCCGATTGAGGCGACCTTTGTCGGACGTACCATCCAGACAACGGACCGCGAAATCATTGAAGTCAAGTTGGAAGAGACCGACGACAACGAGCAGGTATTGCTGATGGAGCGAGTCGACTAATGCGGCAGGCTGGCGGTCCAGCCGGAGCGGCCTTGCCGATGCTGCACTGATTGATCTATGCCAATCCAACGAAAGACACCGGCAAAAAAAACGACAAGAAAAACGCACCCGGCCAGACTCATTGGCAACGGAGCGGGAAGCAGTTCTACCCCTCCGAAGAAACCTTCGCTTATTCTGCTGGAAGACTCCGTCGTTCGCTCGCGAAACAAATTTCCCACGCCGCAGTTTCACGGCGTCTTTCCGCCAGGGTTCCTGCATCCAGGTTCCTCGATCTCGGTATCGCATTTCACGCTGCAAGATGTCGGCCGCATTCTGGAGGAAGCCGCGGAACTGGAAGCGATGCCGGTCTTCCGGCGCGCCCAGCGCTTTGCCAAACGCCGTGTTGCCCTGCTGTTTTATGAATCGAGCACGCGCACGCGGACCTCGTTTGAGCTGGCCGCTAAATCTCTGGGGGCGGACACGGTCCTGGTCAGCGCGTTGTCTTCCAGCATCGAGAAGGGCGAATCGCTGAAGGATACCGGCATCACGCTGCGTTCTCTTGGAGCGGAATGTATTATCCTGCGACATCCGAACTCCGGCGCGCCGTATCTGCTGGGGCGCGCTACCGGCCTGCCAATTCTGAATGCGGGCGACGGCAGTCATGAACACCCTTCGCAGGCGCTGCTGGATTTGCGCGCCATCCTGGCCCACTTCCCCGCGAAGAAAGGCGAAACGGCCAGGCGAAAACATGCCATCACCGATCGCACTTTAGATGGAATCACTGTCACCATCGTGGGGGATATTCTGCACAGCCGCGTCGCCCGCTCAAATGCGTTGCTTCTGCCGAGGCTGGGCGCGCGGGTCATCTTCTGCGGACCCGAAGTACTGTTGCCGGAATACGCCGCCGCCATCGGCACTGGAGTGGAAATCGAGCGCGATTTTGAGCGCGCATTGAAGCAATCCAACGTCGTGATGATGCTGCGCATCCAGAAAGAGCGACTGTCGGGCCTCGAAATCGACCTGGAAGATTATATGGAACAATATCAGTTGCATATGGAACGGCTTGCCGCGTATGCTCCCACGGCGATGATTCTCCATCCCGGACCCATGATCCGCGGCCTTGAAATCACCAGCGCGGTCGCGGACGGGCCGAATTCCGCTGTAGCGGAGCAGGTCTACCATGGCTCGATCATCCGGATGGCCTTGCTGGCCCGCGCCCTGGATGCCAAGCCTGGGAAAAACGAACGATCGAGCAGGAGTCGATGACAACTATTTTGATTCAGGGCGGACATCTCGTCGATCCTTCCACGGGGATGGATGAAAGGCGCGATCTTTTTCTGCGGGATGGCCGCGTGGCTGCGCTGGACCTGCCCGGCAAGCTGGACGCTCTGGCGAAAGAAGAAAAAGCGGAGAAGATCGACGCCTCTGGATTGATTGTCGCTCCCGGCCTGGTCGACATCCACGTGCATTTGCGAGAACCGGGTCAGGGCTACAAAGAGACCATCGCCAGCGGCACTCGTGCCGCCGCCGCAGGCGGATTTACCAGCGTCTGCGCCATGCCGAACACTATGCCCGTCAACGATTCGGCGGAAACCACGCGCTGGATGCAGGCGCCGGAGCGCGATGCGGAGGCGCGTGTATTTCCCATTGCCGCGGCCACGCTCGGCAGCCGCGGCGAAGCGATTGCGGATTACAAGGCGCTGCAAGCTGCGGGTGCGGTCGCCGTATCCGACGACGGCAAACCCATCCTCGAAGACAGCATCATGTTCGAGGCCTTGGCCCAGGCCGCGCGCATTGGCCTGCCGGTCATTCAACACGCGGAAGACACACGGCTCACGCAGGGCGCCAGCATGCATGCAGGCGCCCTCGCCTTCCGTCTCGGCCTGCGCGGCATGCCCGCGGAGGCCGAGAGTCGCATTGTGGAACGCGATATTGAATTGTTGGCGCGACTACGGAAAACCGGCGCTGGCAGCCAGGCCCATCTGCACGTGGCCCACCTCTCGACGGCCAAGGCGCTGGAAGCGGTCCGCAATGCAAAACGCAGCGGCCTGCGCGTCACCTGCGAGGTGACGCCCCATCATTTCGCACTGACGGAGCAGGCGATTGGCGATTACAACACCGATGCGAAAATGAGCCCGCCTCTGCGCAGCGAGGAAGATCGCCTGGCGCTGATTGGCGGAATCCTCGACGGGACCGTCGACGCCATCGCCACCGATCATGCGCCCCACGCGCTGCATGAGAAGGAGCAGGAATTCGAGCGCGCACCGAACGGAATCATCGGCCTGGAAACAGCGTTGGGGCTGTCGTTGCTGGTGCTTCACCGGCAGAGACAGATGCCGCTTGTGCGCGTCCTGGCTTTGCTGAGCAGTCAACCCGCGCAGGCGTTGCATTTGAAGCACCGCGGTTCGCTTGCAGTCGGCTGCTTCGCGGATGTCGTTCTGTTCCGGGCCAATGGAGACTGGCAATTCCGCGTCGGCGAATCGAAATCAAAGTCGAGGAACAGTCCCTTCGATGGCTGGAGATTGCCGGGCCGCATTCTGATGACAATCCGTGAAGGCCGCATCGTCCACGATGCGCGCGGCGCGAAAAAGTAGCTCCAATTTCCGCAGCCACGCACCCTCATCCGAGCGTCACAATCGGCCGGAATTTTCGCCCGCCAATATGGTTGCCTTAGCAACCATATTGATGCAGGTAGTTGCTAAGGCAACTACTTTTGCTCGCGATTTCAACCATGATGAAAATATTGCTGCCATCGGTGGCGTAATTTCAGAAATCCCGGAGAATCCATATTCGTAACTTGAACAATTACATTTAGACCAGTTTCATGGTTGCTGCAATGCGGACATAGCGCTATCCCACCCTAGCTGCGCTAGGATGGGGCACCCGAACCT
>JAJZIF010000372.1:4202-4617 GCA_021810735.1 Acidobacteriota bacterium | reverse complement strand
CTGGGTTGATCTCTGCGATCACTGCACCCGCCAACCGGGCCTTCTCATCGGAGGCGTAGACTTCATCCTTCTTGAAGCTGTGGAACTTGAGCTTATCCTCTCCAACCTTTCTCGCCACTTCCTTCAGCGCCGTATCAGAGAGTGGCTTGTCAACCAGTTCGACTCGAAGTGCAGACTTGAAATCCAGCAGCGCCTGTCCGTCGATGTTGTCGGCGAAGAGAACATGAGCGTTCAGCCGGCCCTTCATCGGAGCTGCAAGTCGAAGCTCGATTCCGGGGAAGACCAGCTTCTTCAGCTGTGGCGCGCCTTGCTCCTTCAAGCGCCTTTGCAGCGCAAGCCAGCCGTCGAAGGTCCAGTAGTCCATGATGGCGAACACAGCGGGTTCTGCCTTGTTCATGGCTTCGATCATTTCATC
>JAJZIF010000372.1:0-4192 GCA_021810735.1 Acidobacteriota bacterium | reverse complement strand
CTTGCTTTGGTCTGATGACGGATCGCCAGTGAACTTCTGCCCCAACCAGTGGAACGAGGCAGGCGTGTGGATGTGCAAGTCCCACTGCCTCCAAAGTGCCCCGCGGGCGAGTTCTCTCTTGGTCGTCACATCAGCTCCCATTCGATGGTGAACAGCGTACGCTCCTGGACCTGCTGTTGGAGCCGCGCCTCAAGTTCGGTGATGACGTTGTTACGCTGAGCTTCCACTTCGTCTTGGCGTACAAACAATTCCCGGCGGAGCTTGCTGCGCCTTCCTTCCAGTTCGCGCTGCCGCTTCTGGTGCACCAGTTTTTCGTCCAGCGTTGGCGATGTTGCGGCTGTCCTGCGCACTTCCTTGATCTCGCGGTCGATCTCCTTGATCTCCTGCTCCAGCCCGACTTTGAGGTCGTCCGCCCAGGCGTCCAGCTTCTGGACCTCCTGCTCGAAGTATCCAAGATTGCGATGATTGATCTCCCGGAGCAGCGAGCCTTTGCGAGCCTCCACATCCGCAAGCAGGACGGCGTTACCCGCATGGGTGAACAGGTTCGCCCCCGTGGCGGTAGCCGGCAGGCGCAATAGCTTCTCCGGATCTTCCTCTGCCAGCGCCGCGCCGTCGGTGGTACTTGCCGCGACCAGCAAGTGCTGCTCCTGGTTACCCAGGGCCTCGACGGACACCAATTTCAAGGTAAGCCATCCCGACTTGCCACGGTACGGCTCCAGCGTGCTGACCCTCGTGCCGTGCCCGCCGTAGTCGAACACCAACTTGGCGCCGTCGAGCACGCGACCCTTGGCCTGTTTAGTCACCCACAGCGCCAGCGGATGATTAATGCGGTATAGGTGCGCCTCTCCGGAGCGGCGAGGCAATTCGTAGCGGCCAAGCTCGATGCCCACATCGTCTCCACTTTCTATGCCGTCCGGCAGGCGATGCAGATGGAAGCCGCCATCATCGAAATCGGCCCATTCCCCCAACTCAGCGCGGGTCAAATCGACCAGTATCCGCTCGAAGCGGTTACGCGCGTTCTTGCTGTCTTCGGCACTGACGCGCAGTCTCTCCTGCACCTGCTCGTCGAAATTCTCCAGCAATACCTGGCGCGTCCTAACCATTGCCTCGTTGATTTCGCCAGAAAGGTCCAACTGAAGCTGCTCGAAACTAGCCTTTATCTCGCTGGGGCTGCGGCAATTCCGGTATATGTCGGCAATACGCCGCTCGAAGTCCACGCCCGAGCCGATGGCGCCCAACACTTCGTCACTGGCCCCGAAAACTCCCGTAAAAAGCTGGAACTTTTGATCCAGTAATTCGTATACGCGGGCGTCGGCCTCATTGCTGCGATCGACGAAGTTCACCACCACCACATCAAACTTCTGGCCATAGCGGTGGCAGCGGCCGATACGCTGCTCGATGCGCTGTGGGTTCCACGGTAAGTCGTAGTTGATGACCAGCGAACAGAACTGAAGATTGATGCCTTCAGCCCCCGCCTCGGTGGCAATCATGATCTTGCCGCGCTCCTTGAAGTGTTCGACCAGTGCAGCCCGGGTATCCGCGGTTTTTGAGCCGCTGATGCGGTCGGTTCCTTCGTGACGTTTGAGCCACTCCTTGTATATGGCCTGAGCACGCGCGTCGCTGTTCGTGCCATTGAAGAGCACGATACTCTCGCCGTAGTGGGTCTCTGCCAGCAAATTGAGGAGGTATTCCTGGGTGCGCCGGGACTCGGTAAAGATAATCGCTTTGCGCGCAGCACCCAATCTTTCCAATTCAGCGAAGGCCCGATCCAGGGCAATCAGCAACGCCTTGCCCTTGGCGTTATCCCGGATGCTGGTCGCCAGCATCTTGAACCGACGCAGCTCGTCGATTTCCTCCGAAATGGCATTCCGCTCGCTCTGGGCCGGGACCGGAATTTCAGCGTCCTCAACGCCCCATTCGTCCGCGGTTTCGTCGAGCGATTCGTAATCTTGATCCAGCTCGACAGTGAGATCTGGAACTGCCTTCGTATTCTCCAGCACCCCTTGCAGGCGTGTGATCATCGTTTCCAACGCGCCAGCGATGGCATGGGTGCTGGACGCCAGCAGTTTCCACAGGATCAGCGAGATCAGCTGCCGCTGTGCATTAGGCAGCGCATTCAGATTGGGGCGACGCAGATAGTCCGCAACCAGCCTGGAAAGCTCCTGTTCCTCGCTCGACGGTGTGAACTCCTGGACGATGGCTTTGCGGGCCGTGTAGGAGACGTACGGCTGCACCTGCTTGCGCAGCGTGCGCTTGCATACCGGCCCAAGGCGCTGGCGCAGGCCCGCAAAGGCCGCTTCCCGCCCATTGTTGGTGAACTGCGCCCGGAAACTGTCGATGTCGCCAAATACCCTGTCATCGATGATGCTGACCAGGCCGTACAGTTCCAGCAGCGAGTTCTGCAGCGGCGTCGCCGTCAGCAGCACTTTGGAATGGACTCGCGCCAGCGATTCCTTGAGGGTTTTGGCGATGACATTGCTGGGCTTGTACACGTTGCGCAGGCGGTGCGCTTCGTCGAGCACGACCAGATCCCACGCAATGTCCTTGATGTCGTCGGCTTTGGCCTTGGCGAACTGGTAGGAACAGATCACCGGACTGGATGACTGAAACGGATTCTGCTGCTGTTGCTTGCGGATGGCATTGTAACTCTTGGCTTCCAGAATCACGCCCTGCAAACCGAACTTGTCCTGCATCTCCTGGTGCCACTGCTTACGCAGGTTGGCCGGAACGATGATGAGGATGCGGCGACGGCGCTCCGCCCACCGCTGCGAGATGACCAGGCCCGCCTCGATGGTCTTTCCCAAACCGACTTCGTCAGCCAGGATCACGCCGCGCGAAAGCGGGTTGCGACAGGCGAACAGCGCGGCATCGACCTGATGCGGATTCAGGTCCACCTGGGAATCCACCAAGGTGGATGCCAGGGACTCGACCGAATCGTTGGCGGTTCGCCGGGTCAGCAGCCAAGCGAAGTATTGGGCTTGGTGTGGGGTGAGGTTCGCCGTCACGACCACCACCTCCTGTTTCCTATTACCGAAATGACCCACCCTCCTATTAGCGCAGCCTTCGCGATTGGAGACCTTTATCCTATTGATTTTTAAAGACGGCCTGGGATTAATTGTACCGAATTTGCTGCGGGGCGGCCTGTCAAACCGTCACAGCGTTCTCGCCTCCTGCTGGCGCGACCGCTCCCCCGCCGCAGCCATGAGTTCTCGCGCCATCCACTCCCGTTCGGTCACCGGCGGTGGCATACGCGCGGCAAATCGCCGAACCTGCGCCGAAAGGTCCGCTTGGCCCTGCTGCATCAGAAGGTCGCCGACGACATCCCACGCGCGCTTCGCCTCCTGCCGCGTCTCGATGAGCTTCGCCTTTCCCGGCTCGACCGACGCACGCCCAGCGGCCAGCATGCTGGCCGCCGCCTGTGCACGCTCGCGCATATGGGTGGATTCCCCGCGCCGGCTGGCCCGGTAGATGCCGTCGGTCTTCCGGGGCGTCACCTCACCCCGAGCCTGGCGCGGCGTCGCGTTGGCCTCGACCCCCGCGGCGCGCAGCTGCCGCGCGAACCCCTCGCGCCACGCCCGCAGGGTCGCCTTGCGGATATGCAGCCGCCTGCCCTGTTCGCTGACCGCCTTGAGCACCACATGGACGTGGGGGTGTGGCTCATCGGTATGCAGCGCCATTGCGTACCGATGTTGCAGCGCAAATTCCTCCCGCATGAAGTTCCGTGTGGCGGCGAGCACCCGGCCGGCCGGCGTCCCGGCCGGCATGGAGAACACCAGCTTGTGGACCAGCCGGGGTCCCGGCTTTCCGGACTCGGCTGGGAGGCCGGTTCGGCTTCCGCCTTGTTCCAAGTCGAGGTTCCACTCGTCCGCCAGCCCATCCCCGGCGTCCGGGCCGGTCAGTGACCGCCCGTCGTCCGTCTCCAGTTCCACCTCGCCCTTACGCCCGATGTAGTCCAGGTGCCGGCGGACAGCCCCGAGGTTGGCGGCACCCTGGGTCAGCACTTTGACCATGACCTCTGGGGTGCGGTGAACCGTCCGGGCGATCTGTGCCACTTCTGCCTGCGACAGGTGATCCCGGCGCCCCGGACCGCGGCGCGCGTAGCTGAACAGGTCGAAGCCTGGCCCGCTATTTATCGTTGGCATGTCCTTGGCTCCATGACCGCTGGTTGGCGAGCAGCAACGCCTTCACATGA